>NZ_JBEGDB010000598.1:0-1303 GCF_043638955.1 Bradyrhizobium sp. 31Argb
TAGCCTCCCGGACGCGCCAGCCCAACGAGGCCTCCTCAACAGAAAAAAAACGCTTCATTCCTCACGTTTTTCAGCAGGCTGCTAGATCATTGAAATGACTTGAATCTCACCCGACGTCAGGTTGTAGGCTTGAAAACAGAGGACCATGACAAAACCTACACCACGAAGGCGTCGATGGCGCATTGGCGAGCTTGCAGAGGCTACCGGCGTGACGGTTCGCACTCTGCATCACTACGAACACACGGGTTTATTGAGCGCCTCGGAACGCACCGGCGGCGGTCACCGAATGTACGACCGCGAGAGCGTACAACGAGTATATCAAATCCTAGCGCTACGTGAGCTTGGCTTCTCGCTTGAAGAGATTCGCAGAGCGATTGGGGGCAGCACCTCGCTCACTGACTTGTTGCGCATGCATTTGGAGAGAATTGAGCTTCAAGTCGCGCGTACAACCCTGCTGCGAGATCGCTTGCGCAACATGACAACGGATGGAGAAATACACGTCAGCGTAGATGAGCTACCTGCCACTCTGGACGCCATGTCACGGGTTGAGGAGCGCACTCAGGAGCTCCGATGCACATGCGTCCTGGACGCAGTTCGCGAGGAGCGGTGGCGGAAGATCCGCGACGACCTGCGCGATTGCGTGGAACGGGGTGAGCATCCCTGCAGCGAACGGGCGAATGCTGTGGCGCTTCAAGCGCGTTCACTAATCACTGAAATCGCCGGAATTGAATCGACCGTTTCAACAATACTGAAAGTTCTTGCGCGACTCAGTGCGCCTCGCAACATGACTGGCTGGGATCCCCACCTAATGCAGTATCTCGACCTCGCCCTTGCCGCCCTGAAGGATGAACCGCACTGACTTGTCGCGCACTTTGCGTGCACGACCGCCGCGTTCTCCATTTAGATGAGAATGAGATGAGTTTTTGACCTAAGCACGCGGCTCGCGTCGCGTGGTTGAGGACCTCGTTGTGCTCGTCTCGAGGTTTTGCCCCGTCTCTCCGTCCTCGAGATGCGGCTTTTTGATACATTCACCAGACGAAGCCTCTCCAATGGGCTTGAATCGTACGTAGCGTCAAATTGTTCGATCTAAGTAGCTGGCCGCGGCCCCTGACAACACGGGACAACTCTGGCTAGCGGGAGGATCGTATGGAACTGCAACAGCATCAGAATGAAACGATTGCCGTTCTTGAGGACAGGCGCACCGCCGCCGATGGCTTTGCCGCTCTACGCCTAGGCCGTGTGGACAGTTACCTTATCCAGAGCAGAGTGGCGGCAATGGCGACGACGGCGAAGTAGTTTCGCG
>NZ_JBEGDB010000599.1:0-1294 GCF_043638955.1 Bradyrhizobium sp. 31Argb
TCATGCGCTCCGTCTATCAAACGGAGCAGCCCCTTCCAACTAAGCACGTGGTCCCACAATCGGGGTCCATTTCAGTCCTGTCTGCGACAAAGAGGTGGAGAGGGAATATCAGCGGAGGCTCGTGTCCGTTCTGATCGGCATGTACGTCACAAGTCTCGCGTGGCTCATACCGCGCCGTCTGTAGACAAACCTTGGTATAGGTTTTGCAACCGGTTCTATATCGCCTGTTTACCTCTGTAGAGTTGAGCCACCCGTTGAGTCGTGTGTACTTTCGACGTCGAAGCTGGACCATTTGACAATCGGGGGGTCGCGAAACCTTAAGCTCACTTGATAGGCTGTTGCGTGCCATTGAGGCGCGAGGGACGAAGTTGAATGGAAACACGTGAGCCCACTTTCGCCTTGGAGATCCATCAGCACATTGTTTCGTTCCTGCAGAAGTCAGATCCAGTGATTTTGGACATTGGCTGCTACGACGGCGTTGCCTCGTTACGTTTTCTTCGGCTTTGCCCAGAGGGCTGAGCCCTGCTGCTTCCAGCTGCCCCCGGGCGATTGCTCGCTTTAGAGAAAAACATTGGTGCCTATCTTGAGAAGGTGCCTCTAATCAACATCGCGATCAGCGATCAAAATGGCAGGGCCGAATTTCATGCAAGCGACGGAGATGGAGAAGCTCAGGAACATGAGCCTTTAGATCACCATACGAAGACCGTTGATTGACATTCGAAAAAAATAGACTGGCACGTCTGGCTGAGTGGTCGTAGTTAGATAGTGGGAAACACAGCACGGCTTCCGTTATACAACTGAAGTCTGTAATGGGAGCAACTGGCGAACCTTTGCACTTGACCGCTGCCACTATGAAGGCAGCTGGAGGTGCTAAGGGAGTGATCTGAATCTGCCGCAAGCCTGATGACCAATGTTGGTCTGGTCCCGCTGACGCGTGATCCGACGCTCTTCGGAGTTGGAAAGTTGAATGCCCGCCTTTGATGCCGCTATGTTTTTTCTGGCCGCAACGACGTTTTTTGCGGCCTTTGTAAATGGAGCCATCGGCTACGGCTTTTCGTCACTCACTGTACCCCTTGCGCTGGTTTTCTACACCAATCGCATTCTCAACCCCGCCATCGTCATCATCGAGGTCTTCGTCAACGTCTACGTCCTCTCCATCAATCTGAAGGGCGTGCCGGCGGTTTGGAAACGCATATTTCCCATCTTGCTCGGGCTCTTGCTGCATATTTCACTGATGGTGAGCAGCGATTTCGCGCGATCATGAGCGCCGAATTCAGACGATCGTGAGCAGCCC
>NZ_JBEGDB010000600.1:0-1288 GCF_043638955.1 Bradyrhizobium sp. 31Argb
CTAGACGACCGATTCCATGAAACCTGCGTCGTGGCGCGGGTTGAATTGGATGGAACGGGCAGGTTGTTGGCGGATTCCTTGTTTGCGGTCGGCGAAACGAGGATCTGTATCATGGCAGGATGGCGGCGAGCGGTCGAATTGGCAATGAGTGATGATGAGCTGTCGACCTTGGCGGCTCTTTCGCGGTCGAGAACGGAGCTGGCGAGCCGGGTATCGCGGGCCCAGACGCTGCTGGCGTATCGGGAAAATCCTTCGTTCTGCGCGGTGGGCCAAAGACTTGGGGTCCATCATCAGACGGTGAAGCGCTGTGTCGAGCGAGCACTGGTCGATGGTCCGCTGGCGGCCCTCGATGATCGTCCGCGACCGGGCAAGGAGCCAACGATCACGCCTGAGGCCAAAGCCTGGCTGGTGTCGCTGGCATGTGACAAGGCCAAAGACCATGGCTATCCGCATGAGTTGTGGACGACACGGCTCTTGGCGCGCCATGCGCGCGAACGGGGGCCGGCAGCAGGGCATGCGTGTTTGGCTAATTTGGTCCAGGGAACGGTGTGCAAGATCCTCGGCCAAGAGGAAATCAAGCCGCACAAGGTGAGCTACTACCTTGAAAATCGCGACGCCGAGTTCGAACAAAAGATGGCGGAGGTCCTGTGCGTCTATCGTGAGGTCCAAGTCCTGAAGAAAGCCTCTGCCAAGGGAAAGCGGCGGGCAAAGCCGATGACGATCGTCTCCTGCGACGAGAAGCCGGGAATCCAGGCCATTGCAACGACGGCGCCGGATTTGCCGCCCAAGCCTGGCGTCCACCCCACCTTTGCGCGCGATCATGAATACAAACGCCATGGCACGCTCAGCCTGTTGGCTGGGATTGATCTGCTGACTGGCAAGGTCCACGCCCTTGTCAAAGATCGCCACCGCAGTCGAGAGTTCATCGAGTTTCTCAGGCTTGTCGATGCCGCCTATCCGCCGAACACTGCGATCAAGTTGATTCTCGACAATCACTCCGCGCACATATCGAGAGAAACCAGAGCCTGGCTCGCCACTCGACCGGCCGGACGCTTCGAACTCACCTTCACCCCCAAGCACGGCTCGTGGCTCAATCTCATCGAGGGGTTCTTCTCAAAGTTCGCTCGTTCAGTTCTGCGCCATATCCGGGTGGCCTCAAAACATGAACTCAAGGAGCGCATCATGGCTGGCATCGACGACGTCAATCGCCATCTGGTCATCCACACGTGGTCCTACAAACTCGCCGACGCCGCGTGATATGATTCGAACCAAGAAAACGCTGACCTAG
>NZ_JBEGDB010000601.1:0-1284 GCF_043638955.1 Bradyrhizobium sp. 31Argb
CGCGCGAAACTACTTCGCCGTCGTCGCCATTGCCGCCACTCTGCTCTGGATAAGGTAACTGTCCACACGGCCTAGGCTTACGGTTGGGAACCCTGAAGGAGACGACAGATGGGCCGGTATCCGGATTTCGTGCCCCAAGGTGTGATCCCCGCGGTGCTGTTGCCGTTCCACGAGGATCTGTCGATCGACGAGCAGAGCTTCCGAGCTCACTTGCGCGATGTCGCGGCGGTGGACGGATTGTCAGCGATCACGATCAATGCGCACTCCACGGAGGTTGCCTCCTGCACGAGGGACGAGCAGCGTCGCGTTATGGAGATCACGGGCGAGGAAGTCGGCAGCACTTTGCCGATCATCCATGGGGTCTGGGCAGACGGCAGCCTGGAGGCGGCGCGGATCGCGCGGCAGGCACACGCCGGTGGGGCTTCGGCGCTGCTGGTGTTTCCGCCGGCGCCGTTCACGCTTGGCCAATCGGCCGAGATGGTGCTGGCCCATTTCAAGACCATCCGCGATGCGTCCGACCTGCCATTGATCGTGTTTCAATATCCCCTGGCTACGGGGCAAGGCTATCCGGCGTCGACGCTGGAGCGACTGTTTGATGAGGTGCCTACGATCCGCGCAATCAAGGACTGGACGCCACTGGTCCCGCAGCACGAGAGCCAGATTCGCGCCTTGCAGGGCCGCAAGCACTCCATCAACGTGCTGTCGACCAACAGTGCATGGCTCTTGAGTTCCCTGGTGCTGGGCTGCAATGGCTTGCTGTCCGGCAGCGGCAGCGTCATCGCCGATCTTCAAGCCATGCTCTATCGCGCGGTACAGGCCAACGATCTTGCAGAAGCCCGCCGGCTCAACGACCGGATTTATCCATTGGCGCGCGTGTTCTACGCCGATCCTTTCGTCGATATGCATAACCGCATGAAGGAAGCTTTGGTGCTGCTTGGAAAACTGCCTCGTGCCGTGGTACGCCCGCCTTTGGTCAAGATAACGGATGCGGAAATCGCGCGTATTCGGGCAGCGCTCGTGGAAGCAGGGCTACTCGGCCAAAGGGCGGCGCTAGGGGCCAACGCTGCATAGCGGTCTACGTGCCGGACTCCTGGCGGGCGGGGGGAGTTCGAGCCGCGCACTTTCATCCTGGAGTGAGACCAGCTCGGCATTTTGACATCCAGCCGTCGGCTGAGATGCGATCGCAGGACAAACTGCATAGTAATATTCGGCTAGGCCGTGTGGACAGTTACCTTATCCAGAGCAGAGTGGCGGCAATGGCGACGACGGCGAAGTAGTTTCGCG
>NZ_JBEGDB010000602.1:0-1277 GCF_043638955.1 Bradyrhizobium sp. 31Argb
GCGCGAAACTACTTCGCCGTCGTCGCCATTGCCGCCACTCTGCTCTGGATAAGGTAACTGTCCACACGGCCTAGGCGAGCTTGCGGCCGATATCGAGAAACTTCTGGCGGCGCTGCTTGCGGATCGCGTCCGCATCAAGATTTCGTAGGTCGTCGAAGGCCTGCGCGATGGCATCGCCGGTGGACGCGATCATGGCGGCGGGATCGCGATGGGCGCCGCCCGGCGGCTCCTTCAGGATCTGGTCGATCACGCCGAATCGCAGCATGTCCTGGGCGGTGATCTTCATGCTGTTGGCGGCTTCCTGCGCCTTGGTGCCGTCCCGCCACAGGATCGAGGATGCCGCCTCCGGCGAGATCACGCTGTAGATCGCGTGCTCCATCATCAGGACGCGGTTGGCCGTGGTGATCGCGATCGCGCCGCCCGACATGCCCTCGCCGGTAATGATCGCGACATTGGGGACGCCCAGCGACAGGCAGGCGTCGGTCGAGCGCGCAATCGCTTCGGCCTGTCCGCGCTCCTCCGCGCCGATGCCGGGATAGGCGCCGGCCGAATCGACGAGGGAGAGTACCGGGATGCCGAAACGGTCGGCCATTTCCATCAGCCGGACCGCCTTGCGGTAGCCTTCGGGCCGCGCCATGCCGAAATTGTGCTTGATCCGGCTCTCGGTGGAGGCGCCCTTCTCCTGGCCGATCACGCAGATGCTCTCGCCGCGGAAGCGGCCGAAGCCGCCGAGCAGGGCTTCGTCGTCGGCGAATTTGCGGTCGCCAGCCAGCGGCGTGAATTCGGTGATGAGCGCGCTGACGAAATCGGTGAGATGCGGCCGCTGCGGGTGCCGGGCCACCAGCGTCTTCTGCCAGGGCGTCAGATTGGCATAAAGGTCGGCCAGCGCCTGGCCGGCCTTCTCCTCGATCCGCGCGATCTCGTCGCCGATGTCGCTGCCGGACGCCGCCAGCGCGCGCAATTCGTCGATCTTGGATTCAAGCTCGGCGACGGGTTTTTCGAAGTCGAGGTAACTGCGCATCTGATCCGGCATTACGGCAATATAGGAAGGAACCTGGCGGGCGGCGAAGCGGGTCTGGGGTCTGGAAGAGAAGTTTTGTATCTTCAATAAGTTAACACGCAGCCTAAGCCGAGGCGCGTGGGCTGACCGCAAGCGGTGACGCTCTTTCCTGTGAGAAGCCGCGGAAGTCAAGGCGTAACCCGTAGCCCGGATGAAGCGCACAGGCTGGGCAAGAATTTCGCGGATTTCGGGAAGTTGAGGTACGATTCGCGGATGG
>NZ_JBEGDB010000603.1:0-1260 GCF_043638955.1 Bradyrhizobium sp. 31Argb
GCGAAACTACTTCGCCGTCGTCGCCATTGCCGCCACTCTGCTCTGGATAAGGTAACTGTCCACACGGCCTAGGGCTGATTGGATTCAATCCTTCTAGCGGACACATCGATTCGAAAGATTGAACTATGGCCCCTTTTGACCTCAATCGACCACTCGGGCGATCCATCAAGGTCGAGCGACGACTCGATATCACGCACGGTTCTTAGCGCCTGCTCCCAAGCAGCGTTGTCATCCCGCAGTTCCTCACCTTTCGGGTCTCGGAAGGGATGGCCGTTCGAAATATGAAAGAAGTAGCGCGGCATGATGAACGCGTGAACGCCCCCAGCGGGGCTTTCGTTCCTATGCCGATTAGGCAAACAGCTCGGCGCCTTCAGGCGTGATCTTCATGTAGGTGCTCCTGCACCGGCTCGATAGCATGCGCCAGTTCGCTTCCTCCGGGTCGGCGTAGGGGCTCGTCGACGTACTTCATGCGGCCAGCCTGTCTTCCTTATCGGGGCCGCGCATGATGATCTTCAGGGCGTCGTCAGGCAGCGGCCGTTGGAGCGCCTTGGCCACATCCCATGGCGCGCGCAGCCAGACGTCGCGCTCCTCGTCCGTCGTCAGGATCACCGGCATCGCCTTGCGATGGATCGCCGGCCGACAGCGGCACGAAGTCAACTACGAATCCAAGAAGACCCGTAAATCGGCCGCCGCCGTGAAGAAGGCAGTGAAGAAGGTTGGCAACAGCCGCAAGCGGGTGGAGAAGCGGCTCGCGCGCAAGAGATAGGAACGGCCCGGCGTACAGTGCCTTACGAGCGCGTCCTAACCGCGCCAATTCGAACGGCCCAGCCAGCCGTCGACCTCTGGGCCTCAGCTTCCACTTTGCTGAGACCCTTCTTACACGAGGCACGAGCGTCCCAAGTCGAACTCGACTGCATCTTTTTCCCGACATGCGGGAACGGAGGCATTGCTGATTTCGTTCTATCGCCAGGCGAATCCGGTGCGATGGCGATGGAAGATATGCTTCAACTTGTCTTGGTTGTTGTCTTTGCCGCGGTGTTGCTGGCGACTAGCCAAGCGTTTACGCATTATCGATCGTCAAGAAACGCCGACGTGCCTGCTGCTGCAGTGATCTTGCGTGCGGAGAGACCGGCGTTCCCTCCTATTTGAGCATGCCCTGGCATCAAGGGAAAATGTCAGCTCTGTGTCCGTCGTCAGATAATTTGAGACAGATCAAGCTTTTCGAGAAGGGAGGCTCTGGCTCATCAGGGGTTAGAGTTT
>NZ_JBEGDB010000604.1:0-1239 GCF_043638955.1 Bradyrhizobium sp. 31Argb
GGCTGGCAAGCGCCCGAACCGCGTGCTTGCGATGCCAGCCGGTCACCGCGCAAAGCTCGTCGAGTATGCGCCCCTTACCCGATCCGTTCGATCGGCGGCTACAACCATCGCACCATTGCTGGATCCAATCGTCTGTCCCAGCACGCCTTCGGCAACGCGATCGACATCAACCCCGGCGCGAACCCGATGCAGCACGGCCTACGCACCGATATGCCGGCCAACATCTCGGAAATGGCTGCAAAACACGGCCTATCGTGGGGCGGAGACTGGAAGGGCCGTAAGGACCCGATGCACTTCGAGTGGACCGGCAAGACGCCTTCCGCGCCGAAGGTTGCGGAGACTTCCGAATAGCGTTTCGCGGCTGGCCCATCGGCCGCGGATAACCCCTCGGCGACTGGCCGGATGTACGCCGGCGCTGGGGGGAGTTCTCTAGAGGTTTTCATTGGCTAGGCTCAGCAAGAACGGAAAGACGGTCGGCAGACCGAGGTCACCGGCGGCGCCCGTGCAAGAGCCGCAGGACGCGGCGGAGTTCGTCGAGCAGCTTCAGGGCATCCTTGATGCGATGGAGATCGACTCTTTGCCGGAGGACGTTGCGAGCTTCTTGCGCTTCAGGATGCGCCGCAGCGACCGGCTTCATGCCACCGACGCCAAGCTGTTCCCCGAGACCGGCACCGACCACGTTGTGATGCTCGTCCGGTCGATAGCGGAATCGACCAACGGTCCCGCCGCCCTGACCGTGCCTATCCTGCGCGCCGTGTCGAGCTGCACAGAGCCGCTGTGGGTCGAGCGTGGCTCGGAATGGCTCGAGGCGCTCGATGAGATACCGCTGTTGGAGCTAGAGGCGCGTATCCGAGCGTTGGATCTCGCCGACGACATCGCGCCCCTGGTCGAGGCCGCAATCTATCGTCGTCTGCACCGCACGCTCGGCTCACCATTACCGCCGCCACCGCCGAAGCCGAAGAAGGCGAAGCCGGTGAAGCCGGACCATATCTCGCAGGAATCCTGGGATGACGCGATCGAGATGCAGAAGGCACGTCGACGAGAAGCTGATCGGCGGCGACGGAAAGCGAAAAGCGAGGGCTGATAGAATGGGCTGGCCCGTTGTCATTGCGAGGCGTCTGACGCACCGGCGGCTCGAGAAGCAAATGTTGTGGAACACTTAACCTAGTGGTTCATCACAGTGATTTTGACGTTTTGATACCGAGCCATTCGAGGATCGGCAAGTTTTCGGGTGGCAGG
>NZ_JBEGDB010000605.1:0-1233 GCF_043638955.1 Bradyrhizobium sp. 31Argb
GCTTCCTCCTAAAAGAAAGCCTTGAATCACGTTCAATCTGATTTGAGAATCCCAAGAGTCCACACGGCCTAGCGCGTATCGACACCGCGTTCCCAAGATCAAGTTGGGGGTAAAGCGCAGTCCGAAATAACAAAATCAATGACTTACGGATTTATCCGATCTCTTTATCGCTCCAGAAGACTGATTTGGGAACATCGATGAAATCCCTGGTTTCACTCTGCCTTTGGCTTGCCGCTTGCTGTTACCCAGTACTTGCTCAAGCGGAGTCTCCCGCGGCCATGATCTCCGGCTATCGCGCCCAGCACGGGGAAGGGCGAGTGGTGCTGGATGCGACACTCACGCGAATTGCGCACGAGCAAGCCGCGGCGATGGCGTCAAAGGACAAGCTCGACCACGACGTCCTCGGCCCCTTCAACTCGCGCGTCCACTCATCGGGCGCGGCCCGGGCGGCAGAAAACATCGCCTACGGCTATGACAGCTTCCCAAAGACACTCGACCAATGGATCAATTCGTCCGGACATCGACGAAATCTCCTGTTGCACAACGCCTCGCGCGTTGGCGTCGCCAGTGTCAAGAGTTCGACCACCGGGCGCACCTATTGGGCCATGGTGATTGCCGGCGACTATGAACGTCCCAAGGTGGCGAAGAACTCGCCGAAAAGCTCAAAGCAGGCGACAGTTGCCAAGCCCAAATCCCGCGCCGTGGAGGCCTGTCGTCTGAAAATTCTGAGCATCTGCCTCTGATCCAGGACGATCGATGTTGGATAGTCGTGGAGCGAGGGAAAAGAGCCCTTGCCGGGGCTTGGTCGGCTCCAGAGCGTTGGCACTCCGGAACTGCCCAACCTCCGTGATTAGGAGAACCGGTTGTCATTGCAACTGACGAAGGGGGTTGAGCGGACCAAGCGGAATCAACTCGAAGCTCATGAGATGAGCTTGGCCCAAAGGCAGCTTTTCAAGCATCTCATTGGCGGCTGCGGGATCCGTGACGTTTAATATGAACGCCACGCCGGCACGTCCCTGTAGCGAATACCATTGGTCAATCTTGCCGTCCAAGTAAAGCTTCACGGTCTCCCGGACTTCCGTCGGGAGGATCGCGCGTACGGCCGCAAGATCGACACCGGGATTCACGGTGCCGATCGCAAGGATTCGTGTGGTGGGCTGAAATGGACCCCGATTGTGGGACCACGTGCTTAGTTGGAAGGGGCTGCTCCGTTTGATAGACGGAGCGCATGAT
>NZ_JBEGDB010000606.1:0-1226 GCF_043638955.1 Bradyrhizobium sp. 31Argb
TGCTCGACGTTCATCGTCCCTGGCGCAAGGTCAAGGTCACCGAGCGACGAGCGGCAAGGGATTACGCCCAATGCATGTGAGGTCTGTGCTCGTCAGCGCGAACTCGTCAGGGCCTCCGCGTTCGCGGATGGCTGCCCGGAGTGCGGCGAGCTTGTCGGGGTCGGCAGAGCGATTTGCGGCCTCGAAAGCCGGTATGAATTTGAGTCTGCCCATTGCAGCATGCCTCGTCTGGGGATCGTAAAGGCTGCTTCTGTTTTGAATGTCGTCTAGGCGGCGGCGCAATCGCCATAAGCTTCGCAATCGCGTCGAGGAGTACGCTCGTTTCGGCCTTCCCTTCGGACCAATTTCTGATCGCCGCTATCGCGTTCTCCAAAGCCTCTTCACGGGTCATGGCACGATCTCCAGAACGGCGTCGCCGTGCGGCCTACAGGACTACAGAAAAGAAGCGCGGGCGGTTGGAGGAACCACCCGCGCTAGTCGCTGTAGACTTGACCATCTCATGGCGGTTGCGCGAATGTATGAGGAGTTAAGCCCGCACATCTCTCAGCAACTCGCGTGCCAGACAATCTCAGTGCAAGAGAGCCAAAACGGTGCGCTTTCACGCCGACCCGGCTAACTACTCGCGTTACGCTGGCGGCTTCCGGACAGGCATGTCTGTCAGTTTGCTTTCAATTACATAGGTAATCGCGGGGGTTGGGAACACCGGCGGCTAGTTCCTGCGTTAGTGGACCATAGAGCCGCTGCGACGCCGAACGAAAAGATAGAAGCGGCGGCCAAACTCATAAGTGTAATGGCTATAGGTCTGGGCATAGCGGTTCAACATCCCGCACCCGGAAAAGTTGCAGGACCACCATGGACCCGTTGAAAGGGTGGCCTATTTAGCGATAGGTCATCACTAACAGGCCGCCATTTCGCGTGGCAAATTAACCAAACTGAACGCACCGCAATCGCACGGACTCGCTAATCTAGGAGCCTGTCCAGTTAGCGTTCTGGCCGGTCGGACTTCATTACGATAGGCCGCTCATGTGGGCCTGGCGAGGTTGTTGAGCTTGACGAGGTTGTGGGCGGTGCAGACGATCGCCCATTCGGCCCCCACGTTAGCCAGGCCTCGGAACAGGAACTGGCGGAAGCCGCGGGCCTGCTTGATCTGTCCGAACACCGCCTCGACGATCTGCTTTCGCAGTCGGTAGGGGGTCTCGAAGCCGCCGTCGGCGATCTTTTTTCTC
>NZ_JBEGDB010000607.1:0-1209 GCF_043638955.1 Bradyrhizobium sp. 31Argb
CTACGAGGCTGTGAATCTTTCTTATGGCAGAGCGCAAAGTGGCTGTGATTCTCTGCGGTGATGGATTCGCAGGAGGGCATGATGGTTGGTGGCGGACTATTTGGAGATCTGCCGGAACGAGCGGAGCCACGGGCCGAAGCAGTGCGGCGCGGAGCGCCGCGGCTGCGCGAGCCGATGCGCGACCAGGTCGAACTGCGCGCGGTCGATATCGACAGCCTGATCGGGCAGGATCATCCGGCGCGGGTGATCTGGGCCTATGTCGAAGGGCTCGGGTCAAGGCGCGGGAGAACAGGCCCGGCCATCCGGCGCCTTCGCCGCGGCTGCTGCTGGCACTTTGGCTGTACGCCACGAGCGACGGCGTTGGCAGCGCGCGGGCGTTGGACCGGCTCTGCGACAGCCATGACGTCTATCGCTGGCTCTGTGGCGGGGTGTCGCTGAACTATCACACGCTGTCGGACTTCCGGGTCGGTTGTGCCGATCTGCTCGACCGCTTGCTGAGCGAACATCTGGCGGCGCTGAGCAAGGCGGGGCTGGTCGATCTGGAGAAGTTGGCCCAGGACGGGGTGCGGATCCGGGCCAATGCGGGGACCGGATCGTTCCGGCGAGAGGCGACGCTGGACCGGCAGATGGCGCAGGCTAAGGCCGTGGTGGAAGAACTCAAGCGCGAGGTCGATGCGGATCCGGAAGCCAGCAACCGGCGCATCCGGGCCGCCAGGGAGCGCGCGGCGCGCGAACGCAGTGAGCGGGTGCAAGCGGCGCAAACGGCGCTGGCCGAGCTCAAGCGCAAGCGAAAGCAGCTCGACGACAAGGGCGGCAATGGCAAGAAGCCGAAGGAGCCGCGGGCCTCCACCACGGACCCGCAGGCGCGGGTGATGAAGATGGCGGATGCCGGCTTCCGCCCGGCCTACAATGTGCAGGTGGCCAGCGCGGCGGGACAACCGATCGTGGTCGCGGTCGATGTCGACAACAACGGATCAGATCGCGGCCTGATGCGGCCGATGCTGGAACGAACGCGCGCCCGGCTGAAGCGCTTTCCCCGCCGCCATCTCGTCGATGGCGGGTTCTGCAGCGCAGAGGACATCGAGTGGGCGCATGGCCAGGGCATCAGGTCTATTGTCCACCGACCAAATCCAGGAGCGGCGTCGATCCTTTCTTGCCGCGGAGCAGCGATGGCCCGGGGGTATTGGCCTGGCGCGCCCGCATGGCCAG
>NZ_JBEGDB010000060.1:0-34048 GCF_043638955.1 Bradyrhizobium sp. 31Argb
GACACCGATCCGATTCGGTGTCGCCGCCCCAATCCTGACGGTCAGTTCTCCGGTAACATTCTTGATGAGGCAATGCGTGGCTTGGCGCTAATCCGCGCGGCCTACCTCGCGCAGGCGTCGGGACAGGGGCCCCTCGATGACCTAATCGCAGCGGCGCTTGCCAAGGATGGCGAAAATCCTCACGTGCTCCTGGGTGCCTATCAGCTCTACGTCGAGCAGGGCCGTGAAGAAGAACGGCCCGAAACGGCCGAGTGGTTCCGCAAAGCTCTCGCCTTTTCCGGCCCGGATGGCCCGGTCCAATCCTTCGAGATGAAGGAAATCCTTTCGAAGCAAATCGAATGGAACGAGCATACCCGGCAAGTCAGCGAAACCATGATGCGTGGGGATATGCCCTTGGTCGTTGCGGGGCCGGGCCTTCGCACGACGGTCGTTGATATCGTCCTGCGCAACCTCGTTCGTAATGCCAGCCTAGTCGATGGTCGTCGCCGCACAGCAATTCCTCTTTTCAGCGGTCGGCGCTTGCCGACCACGCTCAATGCTCCGGCCTCCCTCGCTCTCGACATTACCGCGGTTCTGGTTCTTGGCTGGCTTGGGCTCTTCCCTAAGGTGTTGGAGACGTTCTCGCAGATAGTGCTGCCCTCAGGCCTCTTGATTGAAATGTTCGAGGGGCGCAAGCGTATCAGGCATACGCAACGAACCCGCCTGCAAAAAGCCATCGAGGTTCGCGACGCTATTGCTAAGGGACGGATCAAGGTGTTGCGCACGTCCAACTTTGCGAGGGACGCGTTATCCACCGAGATCGGCGTCGAGTTAGCTGCATTGCTTCGGGAGGCCGAGGCGACTAAGGGCGTTGTGATCCGGCCCGCCCCCGTGAACAAGCTTGGCCTTGAAGAGCGCACCGAAGCGGACATGAGCTTACATGCAAGCCGCCTTTGCGACATGCACGGCCTACTGAAAGAGCTGAGCGAACTCAACGTGCTGGATCAAGAGGCCGAAGCTTCTGCAAAGCGCTATTTTGATTTTCAGGACCGGGGCTGGGGCAGTTCTGTAGCGTTAACACCCGATAAGCCCATCTTTCTTGATGGACTTTCTCTCGTCTATCTCCAGTACACGGGTTTGCTGCAAACATTCTTGCAGACGTTTCGCAATGTGTTCATCCATTCGTCTACTGAAGAAGAAGCAGACGTTCTCATCGAGTACGATCGTGATGCGAGCGACGTGCTGCGCGTTATCGACGACATTCGCAGCGCCATTCGCCAAGCACACGCCGCAGGTCGCGTTGTTTTCAGCCCCCGTCGGCAGGATGCGGGCGATGGCGACAGCGAACCCATGCAATCAACCTTGAATCTTTTGAGCAATCTTGTTGGAGCAGACGCTGTCGCTTTTGACGACCGGGCCCTGAATAAGGAGCCGATTGCGACGGACGAGACCGGCCACCGCGCCCGCATGTGCAGCACGCTTGATCTCTTGGAAGAGCTCACCAACCGGAAGGTCCTTAGTGAAGATCAATATCGGCACATGCGCTACCGTTTGCGAGCCGCTGGTGCACTGCTTGTTCCGGTTAACTTTGAGGAAATTGTTCTGGCAGCCCAGCGCAATCGACAAAACGAAGCACCGGAATTTCGGGCAATACGCGATGGCTTCGAGCTTGCGCGGGTATCGGAGATGCCCCAGTTTCCAAGTGAAATGCGCTGGTTTATGAGCTACGTTCAGTCGACACGTTCAGCGATCATGCGGATATGGACGACCGAGACCAACGAGCAGCGCGCCGCTATCCTGTCATCGCAAGTCTTCGATCTGCGGCCATTGCCGGAAAACTGGATCGCCCGCTGGGGTGATGAAGCGCCGCCGAACTGGATCAAAGCCGTCCGCCGCGCCTTGATCGGGGGACTCGCCATGCCCGTCGAAATCGATGATCGCGGCAAAATCGAGCCCTACCAAAAGTGGTTCGAAGACGTATTCATGTCGGATCTCCGCGAAACTTTCCCCGACACCTACGACGAGGTAATAGCGTATCTCCGCGACTTCATTCTTATGCCTTGGGACGATGATGACGAAGACCAAGCGACCTGACATTCCGCCTGAGGAGCTTGCCCGACTTCGCGTGACCTTCGGGTTGCGGCGTCTCTCCGCTCCCGTTCAAAGTGCGGTTCTTTCGGACCGCACGATCGCTCATCGGACGGGTATCGGTGTTTCGAATCCAATCCGGCTGCCGGGTGAGATCACCGTCGATCGCAATGTGCTTTTCAAGGCGTTTCAATGCGCAGCCGATGGCGAGGCGATCCCGCCAATCATTGACACGGATGGCGTGACACGGTCCATGCAAGTCGAGACCGAGGGCGACGCCGCGGTTGTCATCTACGAGAAAAACCGCGTTTCGTTCCCGCAAGCCATCCTTCTTGCCGCCGATGCTAAGCGACGGAAAACTATAGCAAGCGAGATGGTCGCTAATTTTACGCTGACGAAGCAGGCACGCGCCAAGTTCTTTAGCCTCGTCGCCAAAGCCGACTACACGCATGATGACTTCTTTTGCGCCTGCAACATCCTTGCAGGCGCGCCCGAACCGTTTGCCGATGCTTTGCGCGAGAAGGCCAGAAAGGGGACGCTCGCAGTGCCCGACTTCTTGCCCAATGAGATAGCTCATTGGGAGAACCTCACTGCGACGCGTCTTACCTCTGAGACCCTCCCGGAATTTATCACTAACGAGCTTGCGGCCGAACAGGTCGCCCGTATTGGCCAAAATCCCGGGGTTGCGATCGATGTGATGTCGCTCACGTTCGGCTCTTTTGAGCTTGTCCCTTGCGAGACACTTCGGGGCGTCAGCTCTGAGGACGTCATAGGGGCGCTGCGACGGCTATTGGACTTACCTGACCCTTACGCCTTGGCATCAGCTCTCGATATTTGCGCTGACCGAATTATCTCCGATGAACGCTTCGTCGCGCTTGGGGACGAGATTCTCGACAAGCTTCTTTCGGAGCCCAGCCGCCTCCTTGGCGATCTGGCGACTCTCGCCACGGCCTTCGTTATCGCCACCGCGCATCTTGCCCAGCATGAGCAATTGAGACTGCAGCCGGTTTACTGGAGACGGCTAGTGGCAGCAGCCCATGCCGCTCTTGTAACGCGTGTCTTGGGTTCAGAGGATGGAGATGAACATCCTCTATTCGATTGGGCAATGCGGCTGCGCGGCAAGACTTTTTATCTCTCAATATTGAACGACGGCCACGTTGAACCGCGCTGGAGGCCCGATTGGATTAGCCCAAAGTTCTTGGCAGCGGATATCCACGGGCGGCTCAATTTTGTATTACAGCGGCTCGGAGGGTCGGCTCCATCAACCTGGCAAAAGAAAATCGACGATGCCAAAAGCGCGATCGTCAAAGACGTGCCGCCGCTAGCTGATGCGTATCCCTCGCTCCTTCAAGGGCGGCGCGCCCCACCTGCCGCGATGCCTTCTCCCGATGCGCCAATCAACGAAATATTCGAGGACTTGATCCAAAAGCCGAACGTCGACAATTTTCTAGCGTTCTTTCAAGTCGCCCAGGCCTTTGGCTTTCCCCAAGAAATGCGTGGTCCTGCAATCGAAGCTATCCACGCCTTGCGCACAGAAGTCGCCACCATAGACCCATTGCTCGTTCGGGGAGCGTTGCAACTTGGCGCATTTGTTGCAGCACTGAATCGCGACGTAGAGCTTTCCGACGCTGTTGCAACGGTCGCATTGGATCGTCTCGTCAGTGACCTCGATCCCGATCGCGTCTTGTCGGCCGCCACTATTCTGATCGAATGCGCGGCAGCCGCTGAAAACCGGCAGGAGGCTTTGACGACGCTGGCCCGCCGCCTGGAGAATGTGGCTTACATCTCTACTGCTGCAAATTTGCCAGAAGCGCTCGATATCTTTCGCATTTTGCAATCAATCAACGAAGAGCTCAGCCCGCTTTTGGCTCGCGCCATCGCGACCGCCCGGCTGGGAATGCCACGCATCGCTGTGGCCTAGAGAAGACCCGCATCTTCGATGTCGGGTGTTAGGAATATTTGTCAAGGCGCCGTTTCAGCAGGTCAGGTGCTGCAGCAGGTCCGAGTGTGCAATGGGTGTCAACTCGCGAATCAGCGCATAACCACCCATTCCTCGTGACGGCGCGCCATCCGGCCGAATTCCTTTGCGCCTTCCTGCGACGGCCGCAGTCGGAAGGTGCGGCATGTTCGGGGTCCATGAGGACCGCCTGCAGTCCCGGCTGCGGCGGATGCCGAGACTGTGGCTAGACTAGGCGTGTCCGCGCGCTGGACGATAAGCATGTGCTGGGGATCTACGAGCTTATGCCGGGAAAAAACTGGCGAAAGTAGTTCCACTCACTTCATCCCTTGCAGCAGCTTCCGCGCTTCACCCAACAACGCCTGAATCTGCCTTCGCTCGGCGATTGCATCCCTGGTGAACAGGCCGTGCTTGCGCGCGTTCTGGTTTGCCTTTGGCGCACCGGATCCCGATGCGTCGCCGTGCATGCGGCAGCGCTTTTTGCCGTGCACCGCCGGCGAGCGGCACGCGCCGCCGCAACGGGTTTTGGCGCCACAACGCAGGCTCGCCAGCATCGGGCCGGTATTTCTGATGTGATCGCTCATGCCTGTGCTTCCCGCTTGGCTTCACCGGAAGCGTGGCCTCGCTTGGAGCCTGCGGCCTTCGGCGCCTTCCGCGCCGCGGAGGCCCGGTTCTTGTCCGAAACGATCACGCTCGCATGCTGCGTGACGTTGCCGAGAATGGCGTTGCCGCCGTCCTCCACCTTCACGTTCTGCACGGTGATGGCGGGCTCGCCATGGCTCCGGTAGCGGTTGAGCGCCTCGATCTGGGCGGGAAACGTGCGGGCGAGCCTGCCCAATGCGCGCGCGGCGCTGTCGTGCTGGGCGAGGTCGTCGGCACTGGCGAGGTGATGGGCACATCGCATCGCCATCACATGAACCGAAACCATCTGCGCCACCAGCATGGCCTCGACGGAATCCCTTGGGCGAATGCTCTTCACCATCGAAATCATGAAGGAGAGGTTGACCTCGTCGGGGCTCCCGCCGCTCACGCTGGCCCTGACCAATTGCCGGAGGATGCCATCCATCGCTTCGCGATCGGTTGCCCCCAGCGCGTTCGCCATGAGCTGTTCGCCGAGCTCCGGATCGGGATGGTCAATGGAGAATCCGTGTGATGAGAGCCTTATCCGCGGGGCTGCGGCAGCTTTGCTGGGGTCGGTTGCGGCGATCGTCTTTGGCATGGCGAGGCTTGGGGCGGTGTTCATGTCGAGACTCCCTGGCACTCGCGCGGCAAGCGCGCGCGGTTCGGCCACGCGCAGGCCATCGTTCGCCGCGCGGAGCCGGTGCAATTTCAATTGTGGGTGAGGATGCGGGTGAGGATTCTTGGACCGCAATCGCAAACCGACGCGCCCGCTATTGCGGACCGACGGGCGTTACAGGATTGCGGAATGATGAAGGAATGCCCCTGATTTGCCCGACGTGTCAAGTTGCTGTCCGAGCGCCCGCGGCCGCCCGCTACTTTGCATGGGGTTATTTTCGATATTTTGGGAGCGTGCACCTTTGAAGGGGAGTTCTCCAACGTCACCCGCAGGCAAAGGCACGGTGCGATACGCATGGTAGCGGGTATCAAGTTGCATGGCCGACCTTCGCAGTTTTGTTCTGAGTGGCGCGCCAGGCCACGATATTCTGCGATGTTCTACGACATTGTACGACGCAGCCCCCGTATGCGGTGGCTTGGTTCGAAATAAGCAGAGTGTCGCGATCCAAAGCTGGACTCGCTCGCTAAAGATGGACGGGCCCCTCGTTTTGGATTGGGAAGCGCACTCCTATTTCAGTTCGAGAACGAAGAATCCGAATGACGGGGGTTCGAGTTCCTCCCCCGCTACCACGGGCCACGATTTTGCACGCCAAACTACGATTTTCTGCGATTTTGTACCCACGATGGTCGCACTCGGCGCGGGTCTCACGCAGTGGCAATCGTGTCGATGAGTTCGATGTAGCGGCATCTCGGGCTGAATCGGCAGTCTACCACTGCAGAGCCCTAGGCGCTTTGGGATGAACAGCGCCGGTTTGATCCGAGATCGATGACTTCCGGTCAGGCCGGACACTGTTTTTGGCACAGAGCGCAGGTTTGCCAACTTGAGCTGGTTCAAAGCTTACGCATTGCTGATCGCCCGCGACCGTCCTCCAGATCGAACACCCGTAGGAGGCGCCAGAGACCAGACCCGAGCATCGACGTGACCACAGGAGTGCGACCGGTGTCGCCGTCGATCTGAACTGTGACGGTCCGGCCGACGATCAATTCGTCCGCATTGTCTTTCAGATCGAGCTTGATCCGGACGGGAATGCGCTGCGCGAGCCTGACCCATGAGAACGTCGGGTTGATATTGGCAAGCATGCTCGCACCCGAACTTCGTTCACGATCTTCGATTCCTCGGGCGATGCTATCAACTTTTCCTCTCAGGGTCGAGCCGCCCATCAACCTGACATCGGCAGCATCGCCTACATGGATGCGTGCGAGCTTGGTCTCCTCGAAATAGCCTTCGACGCGCACGGTATCGGTGTCGATCAAGGCCATGATGCCTCGGCCCGCTGGAAGATAGGAGCCCGGACGCAGATCGAAGTTCGTCACGCGACCGTTCACCGGCGCGCGGATCTCGGATCGGGCCAGATTGAGACGCGCGACGTCCAAATCCGCTAGGGCCTGATTGTAGGCAGCCCTGGCCTGAAGGTCAGCAGCGCGGACGGTCTCGTGCTGCTGTTGAGAAACGACCCCGTCGCTCAGTTTGTCATAGCGGGCGCGGTCGCTCGCGGCTCTCTCGGCGGCGGCTTCCCGGCTTGCCACTACGGCCTCCGCCTGTCGGACGGCCAGGTGGAAACGCTCCGGATCCAGCCGGAGCATGACGTCCCCCTTGCGAACCGCCTGATTATCCTTGATCAGGACCTCTTCGACGAGACCGGAGACGTCCGGCGCAACGGCGACAACGTCGGCCCGGACGTGACCGTCCCGCGTCCAGGGCGCATTTGCGTAGTGGTCCCACATGTCGATGCCGACCGGTGCCGCGATGGTGAGAGCCAACGCGGTGATGACGATGCGCGGCAGGATCGAGCTTCTCGCGGTCATGGTAGTAACGTTCCCAATATAGCGTAGGAGATATCGACGAGGATCACGAAGATGGCGAAGTCGAACAGCGCCGGGTGCCACGCGAAACTCTTGATATCCGGCGACACGAATCGCTTGAGCGCTGCAGACAAAGCGACTCCAAGCCCGAGGGCGCAGACGCAGGCGAAGACAAAGGTCGGCACGAACACACCAGCGATGTTGATCTCTTCGTTCATTGCGTAACTCGGTCGAAAGACGGAGCTTGCGCATTCGGAAAGAGCGCGCGGCGGAGGCCGACCAATGCAGTCAGCCGCGTTCGTCGAATTGCGGGCTCCCATGCGCCGTGCTCGCGCAGTGCCACATCGATTGCCGCGAGCAGGGCCCGCGCCTCGGTCGGATGAAGCTCGCTGTTCCCTGTCGCGAACCATCGAAAGGCGTGCGACAGCTTGGGGGTCAGACTCTCGAGGTTCTTGCTGAGCCGGTCGTCGAAACCCACCACGCTCGATTTCAGGTCGAGCAAGTCCAGGCCCATCTGCAGCGCGGCCAGCGAGCGGCCGGCTTCCGCCTCCACGTCCGTGCCGGACAGCGCCAATCTGGGAACGACCAGGCCGAGGCGGTCGAGCATCACGCCCAGCCACCGCTCGCGGTTCATTGGTCGGCGGGCGCCGGCGAGGATCGCCAGGTCGACCCATCCGTGCCGGAGCAGGCGCCGGGCCGCGCGCTTTGCCGTCACCGAGCGGAATGTACGCACGGCCAGGAACGCGGCAGCGAGGCCGACGACCGCGGCAGCGTTGGCATTGATGAACGAAGCGAAGTCGGCCGAGAACCTGTTTTGAAGATCAAGCGCCCCGATCAGGCCGAGGACGAGGGCCAACGCTTTGAGAGCGTGACGCGGATTGGCCTGCTGATAACCGAGGACGAGGAACGACGGAGCCAGCGAGGCTGCCAACATTGGAAATCCGTCGATCGCCGGGAAGATCAGAAACAGGTAGATGGCCGCGATCGGCAGCGACGCCACTGTCCAGATCGTATAGGACACCAGGGTCGGTGCTGGATCGTCGAGGCTGCTGAAGAGCGCTGCAGCGATCGCTGCGATCTGTGCGGCGGTGGCGCCTTCCGGCCAGGAGGTTGCGATCCAGACGGTGCAACAGCCAAGCACGGCCGCGAAGAGAGCGACGACGGACAAGGCAGCGAGACCCTGATCACGATGGAGATTTCTCCTGGCGCGGCGGATCTTGGGGCGAGGTGCCGCAGTCAGCTCGGAAGTCGCCTTGGATCCATGGATGATCGCGGACAATTCGTGGGCCGCAGCCAATGCTTCAATCAACGCCGCCGATTTGGCGATCGTGCTGGATGCGAGAAGCCTATCCCATTCGTCCTGCGCAGCGGGCAGTGCGGCTTCGAATTCCGCGCAGCGGCGCAGCAACTCGTCCGCGCTCAGCCGCGGTTCAACTGGATCGCGCGCCCATTCGCCGAGTTGCGAGAGAAGTTGATTCAGCTCCGGCGTGCACCGGTTGCCGAGTGCGGCGAGCCGGTCTTCGACCGCCGTCAGCATGGGCAGCACGAGCGCGAGTTTGTCCTGCAAGGCACGGATCGCCGATATCTCCGGCTTTGTCGCAGCCGTGTCGTAGCGGAGATGAGTCGATAGCATTTCGAAGTGGGTGACGTCTGCCGCCAACCGCCAGCGTGCGGAGTCTGCTTTCGTCGGTGCGTGATTTAGCAAGGCATCCGCCATCCAAGCGGAAGCATCGCGAACAGCGGCGTCGATTGACTTCATCAGCGCGCCCGTGACGTCGCGCGGAAACAGCAGGGTGTGGACGATCGTTGCACAGCAGATGCCGAGGACGATTTCCTCGACGCGTGCCAGGGCGGTGTCGAAAACCAATTCCGGAGCAGTTACGCTTGAGAACGCGACGGTCGTCGCGGTGTATCCCGCCAGCATGAAGGCGTAACTGCGGGGCGTCCGGTCCTGCAGGGAGACGTACAGACAGAACGTCGCCCAGCCGGTGATGGCGACGGACATCAAGGTCGGCTGATCGACCAGGATTGGAACCAACGTCAGGGCTGCGCAGGCCCCGAGCAGCGTGCCGAGCAGGCGGTAAACGGCACGCGAACGGACGGCGCCAGCAAGCGGTTGGGCGGTAAGATAGACAGTGAGCATCGCCCAAGATGGCCGCTGTAGCCCGAGACGAAACGCCAGATAGATCGCGAGCATCGCCGCGATGAACGAATTGGCCGAAAACAGCGCCCATTTGGGGTCGAAAGTGAGTGCGGCGTCTCCGAAAACGCGAGACAGAAGGGTTCGGGTCATGTTCCAGGTCGGGTCTGTGAAGCACCTGGACGATAGAACTTGTCGCGCAACGAGAATTTCGCTACTTTACCAAGTAATTGCTAAATCATGACAATGCGCGGCTCTCTCCTCCAATATTACCGTGAATTCGATCCGGACGCGCTGAATCGTCCGGTCGTCGCACTGATGGTCGATACTCAAGAGAAGGAGGACGAGCTCCCGATCCACACACATCGGAAAGGGCAGTTGGTCCTGACACAGCGCGGCGGTGTAACTTGCGAGGTCCCCAGCGGGCTTTGGATGGTGCCTCCGCGATGCGGCGTCTGGATTCCCGGTGGCATGCCGCACAGCAATCGCGTGACTGCCAATGCCAGCATTCACTTTCTGTACGTAGACATGGACGCGGCGCCCGTTCCGACGGAGTGCTGCACGCTGTCGATCACGCCTCTGCTGCACGAAGTGATTCATCGCCTTGCGACGCTGCCGCCGCTCTACGATCCGGAAGGACCAACGGCTCAGATCGTCGCCGTCCTGCTGAACGAGCTCATCGAGATGCCGACCGAGCAACTGCATCTTCCGGTCACGCGTCACTCGAAACTACGCGCGATCGCCGATACCTTGATGGAAAATCCCGGCGATCGCCGTACCGTGGCGGAATGGGGCGAAACCATTGCTCTCGGCGAGCGGACCCTGATGCGCCTTGTCGTCGCCGAGACCGGCATGACGTTCAGTCGTTGGCGTCAACAACTCCATATCATCGTCGCTCTTCAGCGCTTATCCGCGGGAGATTCCGTGCAGTCGGTGTCTGAATCGCTCGGCTACGAGTCTGTCAGCGCGTTCATCACAATGTTCAAGAAGGCGCTCGGCAAATCGCCGGCACGATATTTCTCCGATCGCGTCAACAAACAGGGCGAGAGTGTTGAAAGTGCGGAGCACTTAAGCCGCGAGCGGTCACCGTGAGGATCGAAATCAAAGTCGTTCGTTTCGAACGATTTCGATTCCGAATCCGGACAGCCCTTTGAAGTGATGAACTGATGATGTCAGATGGCGGATGGAGGTTATACCCAGATCTCGCAGAATCTGGGCGCCGACCCCGATCTCGCGCCATTGCCGATTGCGATCGTCCTCCGAGGAGCTTGACGGGGCCAGCGGTACCGGTGGAACGCCAGCGGCACCGTCTCGCAGGTAGATGAGCACGCCGCTTCCGTTCTCCTTGAAGCGCTGCAACACAGCGTTCATCTTCGCTTGAGCCTGACCTGAAAACATGTCGCGTATGATGTTCGGCTTGTAGAAGCGGGTCAGCACGTTCCTGCCATCTCCTATGTCGCCATACACGTACGCAACATGGTGAATTGGATCAAACGGCGATCGATAGGAGTATCCTTGTAGCGGACCGATTAGACTATCGGCAGTGACGCTTGAGACCCGCTCAATTAATTTCTCACGCGCTTGCCGGAAACGGATGATGTCGGCGATCGTCAGGTGCTTGAGGTTGTGCCTGTCCGCAAACTCAAGAACTTGCGAACCCTTCATCACCGAGCCGTCGTCGTTCATCAATTCGCTGATGACGCCAACCGGGGACAAGTTGGCCATCTTGCATAGGTCGACCGCGGCTTCAGTGTGGCCGGATCGCATCAGAACGCCGCCTTCCTTCGAGATGAGCGGAAAGATATGGCCGGGACGCGCGAAGTCACTTGCGCCGACGTTAGGGTTGGTCAGAGCGCGGCAACACGAAGCGCGTTCTTCAGCAGAAATTCCAGTGCCGCCATCAGGTTTATAGTCGATTGAAACGGTAAAGGCGGTGGCATGGTTGGCGTCGTTGTTGTTGACCATTGGATCAAGTCTCAGACGACGCGCGTGTTCGGAGGTGATGGGCGCGCAGACGATGCCGGACGTGTGGCGGATGATGAACGCCATCTTTTCGGCGGTGCATAGCGATGCCGCCACGACGAGGTCGCCCTCGCCTTCGCGATCGTCATCGTCAGTAACGACGACTATCTCCCCATCGGAGAGGGCTTTCAAAACGTCGGAAATCGAAGCCGTCATGTGCCGCTCGCACCAGCTCGGTCGTCAGAGACCGGTCACGCTATGGCTGAGGGTGCGGAAGGCCTCACCGCCCATCGCGCTATCACCCCGTGCTTGGGCGGCCGAGTCGTACCGAGGCTTCGCGGGCCTCTCCATATACTTCGAAGTACTATTGCACGCCTTGATCGTGACCGGACGGCTGGTGTCAATCGGGAGCACCGTCTTGTGGGAGATCCGCTTCAGCGCCAGATTTGAACGAATGCTCGAGACGCCGGGTATACGCGAGATCTTGTTGACGATGAGGTCTTCGAGGTCCTCTATGTCGGAAACCATGACACGGAGCAGATAGTCGCTGTCTCCCGTCATTAGGTAACACTCCATGACTTGGCTCAGGCGATCAATCGCGCGCGTGAAACTATCTAGAGATAGCTGGACTTGCTTCTCAAGCTTGACCTGGATGAACGCGGTTACGCCGATGCCGAGTACGGCCGGATCCAGTACCGCAATTCGCCGATCGATCACGCCGAGTTTTTCAAGTGTCTTAACTCGAGCAAGGCAGGGCGATGGTGAAAGATTGACGCGGGAGGCAAGCTCGACATTGGTCAAGCTCGCGTTCTGCTGCAGTTCATTCAGGATCTTTATGTCGATCCTGTCGAGAGCCGTCGTTGTCATGTCGTTGTCTCCTCCAAGGCAAACGGTCGCTTTATCGAGGCCCGGTCCCGCGCCTTATGTCGCGCGGTGACATCTCGATGACACGGATGCTAACCGCCGGCTGGGTTGCGGAATTTCGATAAAATGACGACTTGTATCGCAAAACAGTCAATCGCGATATGCGTCTCGCGGGAGCACAGTGCGACTGTCCTAAAAATAAGCGCGGATGCGTCTGAAAATACGTCAAGTGGCTCCGATAATGAGCATAAGACGCATCGAGGGATCTCGGCGATGGCTCCTCGATATGATCTGCTGCGCGACACCTTGAAATCCGGCGCACGTTTGGAATGACGGACGATCACGCTCGAATAAGTCATGCGATCTCATCACGAGCGAGCATGTAGGACAGAAGCGCCATCAGGTCGCGCGGGTGCAGCATAAAATGCTGATCAACAATGTGAGCGACGGGGTGTTTGAACATTAATGCTGGGAAGGCAGCGCGATTATTATTGGATAATCGCAGGAAATCTTCGATCGGCGGACCTGCGATGAATCGGAGCCAGGAAAGTGAAACTCAAGCAAGTCTATCTCACTGCCATCGAACCTGAAGGTCTTGCCAGGTTCTACGAAGCTCTGGGATTGACGATCCGCTTCGCGGACACCGGAAAGTGGATTCAGTTCGCAGACGATAAGACCGCTTTCTGCATCGCAGGTCCGACCGAGTCCGTGTCTGGTCAGTCACGGAATGTCGTTGCCGTCTTCGAGGTCGAAGATCTGGAAGCGACAATCGAACGCGCACGGGCTGCGGGCGCTGAGGTGTTCGGTGAAATTCGCGACATGGGCGCGCACGGCAGAGTGGTGCAGGTAAGAGATCCGCAAGGCAACACGATTCAGCTCTATCAGGCCACAAATAGATACAGCAGGGGCGGATCCTGCTGATTGAACTTGACCTGCCAAATCGAGGCAATTGACCACCATAACCTCTCGAGTGTCGCTAATGCCTGTTCAAGAAGCTCCATTGCTCAGCGCGGCGGAATTTCTCAGCGCAATGCGAAACGTGCCTGGCGCCGTTTCGATCGTCACCACCGGTAGGCGGCCGAGCAGGCACGGTCTGACGTTGACCGCAGGCTGTTCATTGTCGACTGAGCCGTCAAGCGTGCTCGTCTGCGTCAATAAGTCCGCTGGCGCGCACGATACTATCAAGAATAGCCGATTGTTCTGCTGGAATATTCTGGCGGCGCATCATTCCGCGCTGGCCCAGAAATTTGCTGGGCAGGACGGGAGCAAGGGCGACATACGATTTACTGAAGGCTCGTGGCGAGAGCTTGTCACGGGAGCGCCAAGCCTGATCGAGGCGATCTGCAGTTTTGATTGCTGCGTTGTCGAGACGCACGATGCGGGGAGCCACACGATATTTGTCGGCGAGGTCGTGGCGCAGGCGACAAACGCCGATCGGGAGCCTCTTGTCTATGTGAGGGGCGCATTTGCAGTGCCCAGAATTCAAGACCCACGACACTAGTTTAGTGCGAGACAACGATGCCGCGAGAGTGCGTCAAGCAGCAGTGGAATCCGAAGATGATTTCCTCCCCGGGAGGCCAATAAAGTTCGACGAACCAGGACAGAGCATCAATGGCGGGGTAGTCATGATCCAAGCGAAACGTAATCGGCCGCAGGTTGTCGCGCCATCGAGCGTCGCGGTGTCGAAGCCGCAATGTCCACTCGTACCGTTTAGTGGCCGCTAATGTTGTCGCTTTGGCTCAATGTTCTCGCGAGCGGAATACTGCTCGGTCTGGTCTACGGGCTCGTCGCGCTCGGCCTGACGATCATTTTCGGCGTCATGCGCGTCGTCAACTTCGCGCATGGTGAGATGGTCGTCTTCGGCGTCTACATCGGGTATTGGGCCGTCCGCATTTGGGACGTTCCAATCATTGTCGCGGCGGCGATAGCAGCGGTCGTGATGTTCGCCTTCGGATACCTGTTGGAGACCGTGATCGTGAAGCGGTTCGTCAACCGACCCCATCACTATCAATTCATCGTCTTTATCGGTCTATCGCTGCTTTTCAGCGGCGCCCTGCTGGTGACGTTCGGACCGGATCCCCGTCCCACTGCGTCCCAGCTGTCGTTTCGTACCGTATCGCTTGGCTTCTTGACGCTGGATCTGGCGAGGCTGCAAGCGGCGGCGACTGCAGGCGTGCTCATCGTCGTGCTGGGAGCGTATCTGAAGTTTTCGTCGTTTGGCCGGTCCTTGAGAGCGGCCGCAGACAATCGGTTGGGCGGCCTGGTCGTAGGGCTGAACATTCCGCGGGTATATGCGGTGACCTTTGGTATCGGAACGGCGTGCGCAGGTGTCGCCGGCGCCTTGATATCTCCCTTGTTTGACGCCCAGCCATATCTGGCCGTGGACTTCACTCTGCTCGCTTTCGTGACGGTTATCGTCGGCGGTCTCGGCAGCTTCAGTGGAGCGCTCCTGGGCGGATTGACTATCGGCGTGGCCGAGGCCATCGCGGCCTTGATGTTCGCTCCGTCGATGAAAACAGCACTTCCCTATGCACTCCTGATCGTCATCCTGATCTTCCGTCCCAGAGGGTTTTTCGGTGCAAAAGAGTTTTGATGGCGCGACCGAGATGAAGCGGTGGCTCGCTGGAGGAATGCTCTTCGTCATCCTTGCTTTGGTCGGCGCTGTGTCGAACTCGTACGTCCTCTCGTTGATGACGATCGTCTTGCTGTTCACCTTCATGGGGCAATCGTGGAATCTGATGCTCGGGATCGGCGGCCAACTGTCGATAGGTCATGCCCTCTTTGTTGGCCTGGGAGCTTATTCGGTGGCCGTGCTCGACATCAAGTACGGCCTCTCTCCATGGATAGGCCTTCTGCTCGGCATGGTCATAGCCGGATCCGTCGGTGCGGTGATGGCGTGGTTGAGCTTCCGGTTCGAAGTGCGTGGAATCTATTTCGCGTTGCTAACGATCGCTGCCGCGGAGTTCGCCAGGATCATGTTTAGTGGCTGGGAGTTTGTCGGCGCAATGCAGGGACTGTTCTTTCCAGCGCCAAGCGGCACGATCGACATC
This sequence comes from Bradyrhizobium sp. 31Argb, assembly GCF_043638955.1. Lineage (NCBI taxonomy): Bacteria > Pseudomonadati > Pseudomonadota > Alphaproteobacteria > Hyphomicrobiales > Nitrobacteraceae > Bradyrhizobium > Bradyrhizobium sp. 31Argb. The sequence continues at coordinate 15,140 of NZ_JBEGDB010000060.1, forward strand.
TCGATGCTCCGAGGAGATGCGCGGTTCTATTACTTTCTCGCGCTCGCTCTGGCAGCATTGGGCATTGTCGGAACTGAACTCATCTCGCGATCGTACCTTGGATATGTCTGGCGGGCGATGAGGGATGATGACGAGGCGGCCCGCGCTCTCGGTGTCCGCACGTTCCGACACAAAATTCTTGTGATCTCGATATCGGCGGCGGCCGCGGCAGTCGGCGGTGGAATTCTGGCACTCGTGCAAGGATCGATATTTCCAGATTCGATCATGGGCATGGGAATCTCGGTTGACGTCCTGATTGGGCCCGTGGTCGGCGGGCTAGGTACGACGTTCGGCCCGCTGGTCGGATCGCTGGCCGCTATTCCTCTGAACCATTTGATGAGCGCTCTCGGCGACAGTCTTGGGATCCCGGGGCTGAACAATATCGCCTACGGTATCGTTCTGATTTTGGTCGTCTGGTTGTTGCCGGACGGCATTTGGCCGGCGATCGTCCGGCTCTATAAGGCAATCCAGTTGCCATCCAGCGTGTGGCTGCCGCAACCCAGGAAGGCCGAGCGATGACAAGCCTGCTCGAGGTAAAGAACCTCTCTCGATCATTCGGGGGATTAGTCGCAGTCAACGACGTCAGCTTCGCCCTTGCAGCCGGTCATATCACCGCGCTCATCGGGCCGAATGGGGCAGGGAAGACGACATGTTTCAATCTTGTTGCCGGGGCCCTGAAGCCGACGAGTGGGCAGGTGTTCTTCGAGGGGCGTTCGATAAAGAATACACCGCCTGAAGACGTCTGCAGGCTGGGTATCGCGAGAACGTTCCAGATCGTGCGACCGATGCGCGATATGTCGGTCCTGGAGAACGCAATGGTCGGAGCCTTCAGTTGGACCAAGAAAGTAAACGAGGCCAGAGCGACGGCATACGAGTCGCTCGAGAGTGTCGGGCTCGCCGGCAAGGCGAATGCGAGGACGGATCAGTTGACGCTGCCGGATCGGAAGATGCTGGAAACGGCTAAAGCGCTATCCACGCGACCGAAGCTGCTCTTGCTTGATGAGGTGATGGCGGGCCTCCGGCCCACCGAGGCGGCGGGAGTTGTCCGCGTGCTACAGAAATTGGCCGAAAGTGGACTAACGATCCTCCTCGTCGAGCACGTCATGCGGATCGTGATGGAGGTCGCGTCGAGCGTCGTAGTACTTCATCATGGAGCTAAAATCGCAGAAGGAAGTCCTAAAGAGGTGGTCGCGGATCCGAGGGTCCTTGAAAGCTATCTGGGGACGGGCTTCCATGCTTGACGATGCGCTTTTATCGATCGACGGTCTTTGTGTTGCGTACGACGGATCGAACGCCTTGAACGGCATCTCCTTGCAGATCCAAAAGGGCGAGTTGATCTGTGTCGTGGGCGCGAATGGTGCGGGAAAGACTTCCCTGATCAGATCAATCTCAGGCATCGTTCCATCTTCGAGCGGCGTCGTGAGGATGAACGGCGTTGATATTACCGGGATGCCGCCGTGGGAGATCTGCGAACTCGGTATCGCGCAGGTCGCCGAAGGGCGGCAGATTTTTGGAAGCCTTTCCGTCGAGGAAAATCTGCTCCTGGGCGGATCACTCAAGCGCGCGAAAGCCAACCAGATCGAAACACTCGAGTTCGTCTATCAATTGTTTGAGAGGCTCCGAGAGCGTAGGCGACAATTTGCCGGGACGCTATCCGGCGGCGAACAGCAGATGTTGGCTATCGGACGCGCAATCATGTCGAAGCCGGAAGTAGTCATGTTCGACGAGCCGTCTATTGGACTGTCGCCCGCTTTGACGGACGTGATGTTTGGAGTGGTGAAGTCTTTACACGAGCAAGGGATAACGGTGCTTTTGGTCGAACAGAACGTCGCGAAATCCCTCGCGTTGAGCAATCGTGGCTACGTCTTGGAAAACGGATCGATCGTACTCCACGGATCGAGCCACGAACTGCTGAACAACTCCGAGATTCAGCGCGCATATCTCGGAATGTAGCGGGCTTTTCGCCCTTATGTATCAAGCCGCTCAACGAGGGTGGTTCTATCTCTCCTGGCTAGCCGGCTTTACGGTCGGCGGAAGCGCTGGAAATTCGTAGCAGAAAATGCCGCGAGATGGCGCTCTAGCCACAATTTGTGTCGATGCGCGCTGACACGGAAACGGTGTACAGCAATCAATTCCGAGGTGCGTTGCTTAAGCTTTCCCTATGGAAAACAATGACGCCCTTATAGTCCAGCGCGACCTTGACATAGTCACGATGACCATGAATAGGCCGCCAGCAAATGCCTTGAATAACGGACTAATCAATCGCTTGCTGGCCACTTTTCGTGCACTGTCTACCCAATCGTCGCCGCCGGGTGTTGTATTGACGGGACAAGGCGATCGCTTCTTCAGTGCCGGCGGCGACATAAAGGAAGTGGCCGGCATCGAAATATCTAGACCCCGCATGAGGGTCTTCCACGCGCTTCTTTGCGAGATGGAGAGATATCCGGGCCCGGTCGTATGTGCCGTTCGAGGGTATGCAGTCGGAGGGGCGCTGGAATTTCTTCTTCATGCCGACTACGTCGTCGCAAATCGCGAGTGCAAGATCGGATTTCCGGAAATCAACCACGGCCTCTTGCCTGCAGCCAAAGGAATACGGCAAGCAGTCCGGAAACTGGGACTTCGTGAAGCACAGGCATTGCTCTATTGGGGCGAGTTAGTCGATGCGCAGAAAGCCCTCGAAATTGGAGCGGTCAACGAGATCACAACCACCGCGCAAGTGACGATTCGTTCCGTGGAAGTATGTAAGCATCTTCGTGGAAAGGAACAAAAGCTATTTGCCGCGATCAAGCGCTCGTTGAACTTGACGGGACAAATGGATGACTCCTCGCTCGAGGCGATGACGATTGAAGATCTCAGCGCCTATCTGACCGATAATAGTTCTGCAGACGCGCGTGCCCGCTTTCTATCGAAGAATTCAAAGAAGGAATGAATGACCGCATTGGCTGATGAAATCCGCCTAGAGCTCATGAGCGTCGAGGAGGTATCGGCTGCCCTGGCGCAAGGAGGTTCGACGGTCCTGATACCATGCGGCGCTGTCGAGCAGCATGGACCGCATCTTCCGCTTTGCATGGATGCCGATCACGCTGACGCGCTCGCGGCAAGAGTGGCACGGCATCTTGGCAATGCCCTGATAGCCCCTACGATCAAGGTCGGCTGTTCAGCTCACCATCTTGTCTTCCCCGGCACCATCTCCCTTCGACCGGAAACGTTCGAAGCAATCTGCCTGGACTACTGCACAAGTCTCGCACGCCATGGATTCAAGCGCATTCTGCTATTCTCCGGACACATCGGAAACTTTCCGGTCTTGCGCGACATTCTTCCTCGGTTGAGGCGCGCGGTTCCGAAAGACGTTGAGATCGACGCGTTCTGCGACTCTATTGCTTGGATCGACAGGTGGCGAAACGCGGTCAAAGCTGCCGGGGGTGACCCGAATGCAGTTGGTGGGCATGCCGATATAGCGGAGACGTCTCTCATGATGTGTCTCCGCCCCGATAGCGTGCGGCTAGATCGGTTCGAAGTAGGACACTTGGGCGCTCTGTCTGAAGAGCAGCTTCACTCCATGTGGAAGAATGGGATCAAGTCGATCACGGAGAACGGGATCATTGGCGATCCGCATGGTTCGACCGTCGAAATCGGCGAGCGATGCCTTGAGGCGATAGCGGATCTTCTGGTCGTCTCGTTCGGTAAATAAGTCGACGCCTGTTGCACCTCATGCGTGCCGCCAACACAGGAAGCTGCCAGCGAAGGAATACGACGTTGCAGCCCGCAAGAGGTGTTGGTCAGGGACAGAAGCGTGGTTCGGCTGCTTACAGCATAAAATTTGGAAAGTTGTGTAACGACGACCAGCATTCGAACGAAAATGTTGCTCCGCCTATGAAACGCTGTGCCGATCTCGAAATGCTCAGAGGATTTAAAAGATGGCACTTACGTTCGGGTTTTGGTCGGAGCAAGAAACCCAGGTCGGCCAGAGCTATGCGCGCCGACTTCATGAACTGGTGGACGAGGTGCGCCTCGCGGAAAAAGTTGGGTTCGACTGCGTCGCGCTGTCTGAGCAGCACGTCGCGCTCGGCGGTATCTCGAGCTCAGCGCCTGAGGTCGTGTATGGCTACCTCGCCGCCGTGACGTCGCGCGTGAAGCTGCGGTCCGCGGTTACTCTGATGCCGCACAGGATCAATCACGCTTTGCGGTCGGCAGAGCGATTGGCGGTCACCGATATCCTATCCCATGGCCGCATGGAATTTTACGGCGGCCGTGCCAATACGACCATCGCAATGCGCGCGTTCAATGTCGATCCAAGTGAAACGCTTGCGCAGATGGAGGAAGGTCTCGCGCTTCTGAAGAAGTCGATGCGCGAGGATATCTTCACTTTCGAAGGCAAATGTTACCAGATTCCACCGCGAATGCTTGTCCCGAAGCCGGTTCAGAAACCGCATCCGGTCATCGGCATTGCCGCGACCAGCGAACGCAGTCACAGCTGGGCCGGCTCCGAAGGGCTGGCCGTGATGAGCAGCAACATCTACCAAGGGTGGGAAATCCAGGAAAAGCTGATCAACGCGTACCGCAGTGCTTGGAGACGGGACGAACTCGGCCCGCTTGAGCGTGCTCGCATCGGCATTCCGCTCTTCTTCGGCATCGGCCCCACGGACCAGAAGGCGAAGGACGACTACGCTGAGCCGCTGATGCACTATGCGAGGATCTCCACCGACGCGTATCCCCGCCTGGCGAAACTTGCTGATGACTATGCGTACATGAGCGAAAGCGTTCCGGCGATGGAGCGTGCCGCAAAGGACTGGGACTACCTGCTTAACCACTCGGCGACGACGGTCTGCGGAAGCCCCGACACCGTCATTCGCCAGATCGAAAAGTTCCAGGCCCTGGGGATCGATGAGGTGCTTCTTCATCTCGATTCGGTGAACCACGAGAAGATCATGGAAGCGATCGAGATGGTCGGGCGCTACGTGATTCCCTATTTCAACGACAAAAACAACGTCGTGCGGCCCACCGAAGACATCCTCGGGCAAATTCGAGCTATGCGGCCTCAGAAGTAATTTCGCAAAGAAACAAAAGGGAAAGACCAATGCAACAGCATGGCTACAAGTATCTGATCATCGAGAAGCGCGCCAGCGGCGTTGCCGTCGTGACGATGAACAGGCCGGAAATTCTGAACGCGATCAATTGGGACATGCACGAGGAACTGGAGCAGGTCTTCGTGGATCTCGATAAGGACAAGTCGGTCCGTGCGATCGTGCTAACCGGCGCGGGACGCGGCTTCTGTTCGGGCGGCGATCAGAAGTCGCTCGACAAGGGCAAGCTTCCGTCGCCGACAAGGAGCGGACGTCACCTTATCCGCAATATGCTCGAAGTCGAAGTTCCGCTCATCGCGGCGGTCAACGGCGTTGCCGTCGGTCTTGGCGCAACGCTTGCCTTGTTCTGCGACGTCATTTTCGCAAACCCGACCGCGCGATTTGCCGATACGCACGTAACCGCTGGCGTCGTTGCGGGCGACGGTGGCGCGGTGATCTGGCCTCTTTTGATGGGGCCTGTGCGAGCGAAGCACTATCTCATGACGGGCGAGTTCATTTCCGCAGAGAAAGCGGCGTCGATGGGGATGATCAACGAAGTCATTTCGAACCGGGACGTCAGAGACGCTGCAATCGAATACGCCGAGATGCTTGCAGGGGGGCCGCAGGAATCGATCATTTGGACGAAATACAGCGTCAACAAGATCATCAAGCAGTACGCACACCTGCTTCTCGATACTTCGGCCGCGCTGGAGATGCTTACCTTCGCATCGCCGGAGCGTCGCGAGGCTGTAGCCGCATTTGCAGAGAAGCGGAAGCGCTTCGCGGAGCGATAAGATGGACGTCGAATCCGTTACGTCGGGAGCTCAACTCGTCGACGTGACCATTCCGCAGCTTTTGGGCGCGCGAAGAGCCGAACGCCCGGACGCGGTCGCGTATCACCAGAAGCGTCACGGCGAGTGGATCGCCGTGACGTGGAAGCAGTATTCGGATCGGGTCGCAAGCTTGGCGGTTGCCCTGCAGAAAGCCGGGCTCGAGCGTGGGGACCGCATCGCCATCATGGGGGACGTGTCCCAGGAGTGGCTGCTTGCGGACATGGCGACGATCTGCGCCGGCGCCGTGATGGTCGGTGTCTACTTCACCTCGTCGCCGGAAGAAGTCGGCTACTATCTGAGCGATTCCGGAGCGTCCTTCGCCTTCGTCGGCAGCGAGCTTCAGCTGGGCATCGTCCTTGGATCGGGACAGGCTGAAAAGCTGAAAAAGATCATTATGCTGGATGCTGCATGGAACGGGGCCGGCGGAGCGGCAAATGTCGTCTCCCTGAAGGACTTTTGCGGGACGGCTCCGGTCGATACCGACGCATTTTTGCGGGAGCAGGCGGCGAAAGCCAAGGCCAGCGATCTGGCGAGCATCGGATATACCTCCGGCACCACAGGCTTCCCGAAAGGTGCGATGCTGACGCATCTCTCGTTGCTTGCCGGCGCGCACTGCGTGACGACGTTCACCACGCGCATGCGCACCGACACGCATCGCGTTGTCGTCCATCTGCCGATGTCGCATACCGTCGCGCGCGCGCAAGCCACGACAATGCCATTGATCGCAAAAATGGTTCCGTATTTTGGCGAGACGAGCGCGGATTTCGCTCAAACGATCAAGGAAGTCAAGCCGACCTACTTCATGGCGCCGCCGCGGTTCTTTCAGCGGTTTGCCACGCAGATCCTCAGCAAGGTTCATTCCGGGTCTGCGAGGCAGAAGCAGGACTATCAATTCGCGATGAAGATCGCCCGCAAGGCGCTTGATGATCGTCAGGCTGGTGGTGAGCCAGACCCTTTCATATCCGGGCTCTTCGAGGTCTGCCGGAAACAGATATTCCGTCCATTGCTTGCCGAAGTCGGATTCGAAAAACTCACGGTTGCCTTCACGTCCTCGGCGGCGATGCCTTCCGAACTGATGTCTCTGTGGCAATTGTGGGGACTTCAGCTCAAGGAGTGCTACGGCCAGACAGAACTGGTCGGAGCCAACCTGGTCCAGATGGCAGAATGGCCTGAGGCCGGTACCGTCGGAATGCCTTTGCAGGATCCGGCGTGGGAGACAGCGGTTCTTGAAGACGGGGAAATGATCACCCGCGGACCGGGGCTCTTTGTTGGATACTGGAATAAGCCCGAGGAAACCAAGTCGGCTCTGCGGGACGGTTGGCTCTATACCGGAGATATCGTCGAAGTCGGACCGACCGGGCTTTTCAAGCTGATCGATCGCAAAAAAGAAATCATCAATACATCCAACGGGAAGTCAATTAGCCCCACCCAGATCGAAAACGAGGTCCGGCATAGTCCGTTCATCTCCGAAGCGGCGGTGATCGGAGAAGGAAAGAAGTATCTCACCGCGTTGATCGAAGTCGACGCGACCGCGACGATGGATTGGGCGAAATCGCGCGATCTTAAGATCGCACAGTATTCGGACCTGGCGAATTCCGAGGTGGTCGTCCGAATGATTGAAGGCGAGATTGCCAAAGCAAACAGCCGGCTGGCGAGAGCCGAGCAAATCAAGGCCTTTCGAATACTGCCGGAGGAGCTGTCTCCGGAGAATGGCGTGATGACACCGACACGAAAAAAGCGCCGAAAGCAACTGATGGAACGATACCGGTCGCTGATCGATACACTTTACGACGACACCGAAGAGAACCTGATCAAGACCGAGATGGGAATGTGATCTGAACCATTGCCGCTTATGCGAATCATACGTGCCGGGCGCATGTCGCAGCAGCTTTCGAGCTACAGCGCGCACCGTCATCCATCCATAAAGTTTCCTACCGAACCGCCTCAATATTCATTGCAGTCAAAAGGGGACATCACATGAAGAATCGCATCGGAAACGCGATAACGCGCCGCACCGTACTCGGCAGCGGCGTTGGCATCGCTGCCGGGCTTGTATCGTGGCCGGTCAAGGCGGCGACCCCCACCAAGGTGCGAGTCGGCGCGATCATGCCGAGCAGCGGTGTGTTGGCGTTCCCCGGACAGGCTTGCGTGCGCGGCATCAATGTTGGTGCGAAGTTCGCCAAAGAGAAGTTCGGAATCGACATCGAAATCATCCACGCCGATACGCAGAGCAGGCCGGAGAACGGGCGAATCGCCGCCGAGAGCCTCATCAGGCAAGGTTGCAGGGTACTCATTGGAGCCTGGGACTCAGGAGCAACCATCTCGGCGCTCCAGGCCGCGGAGGCCGCGGCCGTTCCGATGGTGGTGCATATCGCAAGCGCGACCCAGGTGACCTCGCAAGGGTTCACCCAGGTCTTTCGCTACTACCCCACGTCGCTGACGATCGTCAGGAAGTCTCTCGCCGACTTGAAGTCGGTCCTGTCGACGCTGAAGGATTCGCCGACGAGCGTCGCCGTTCTTCATCTCAACAACACGATGGGTCAATCGACCGCTGCAAGCATCGATCAGGCCTGGAAGGAAGAGAACGTTCCGCTGAAGATCGCTCAGTACGTTCCGTATGACGAGCGGGCCAAGGACCTCTCGGTTGAGGTCGCGAAGGCCAAGGCGTCGGGCGCCGATGCGCTTGTGTCGGTGACGCGCGTCAATGATGCCATCATGATCATCCGGGAATGCATCAAGCAGGGGTGGAATCCCAAGATGATCTTCTCGCCGAACTCCAACGGCGTGCAGGATAAAGCGTATTACGACGCGCTGGGCAAATACGGCGACGGCGGAATCTCGACGGGCTTGTGGTGCAACCCCAAGGCACCGGACACCGAAGCCATTCTCAAGCGGTTCGCCGCCGACTATCCAAATGATTGGTTCGATGGAAACGCGGGATGCGCGTTCGAAGCCGTGCAGATTGTCGGAGATGCGGTGACCCGCGCAGCTTCCCCGGAGTCTGCAGCAATCCATGCTGCGCTCAAGGCGACTGACATGACGCCGTTCCTGATGTCGAGCGGCAAGATCAAATTTGATGCTACCGGCCAGAATATGGGCAGCGACATAACCATGCTACAGGCCCAGAATGGAAGGCCCCGCGTGGTCTCGCCGCGGGCCGTTGCGGAAGCGGAACTTCAGTATCCGCTGGTTCCGTTCAACGCGCGGTGAACAAGAGATGAGATGCGGCCCCGGACAATCGCACCGGGGCCGCAGCTCTTCGATGGTTGAGCTCTCTGACTCTCCGATTATCGCGTTATGCGAACGGCTCGTGGCTGATGAAACTGGACCGCTCAGCAAGGAATCGGCGAGGGCTTTTTCCCATTGTCTTCTTGAACATCGTTATGAAGGCGCTTGGCGTCTCATAGCCCAAGTCGAGTGAGACGGCCTGAACCGAAGATCCCGCCGATAAGCGCTGCAATGCGACCAGGATGTGGAGCCGCTGTCGCCAGCGCCCGAACGTCATCCCGGTTTCCTTGAATACTAGACGTGCGAATGTGCGCTCGCTCATCGCATATCGAGCAGCCAACTCCTCGACCGTGCTCCGATCGGCAGGATCATTGAGAAGGGAGACGGCCAAATGCTGAAGTCGACTATCGGTAGAGATAGGTAGGTACATCTGTTCGGTGGACATCTGCACCAGTTCGTCGAGCAATACGCGCCCGAGTCGACTTGTCGGTCCCTCGATCGGATACAAGGGTGGAAATACGGATAATCGATGTATCAACTCGCGGACGAGCGACGATATCGTGAATGTGCAACAAGTGGTTGGAAGCATACTCGCCAGCGGATCGATGAAGACGACGTAGACTTTTCCGTTGTCTGACACGCGGTTGCTGTGCAGAACTCCCGCGGGTATCCACACGGCACCTTGCGGCGGAACGATCCATAGTCCGCCCGGTGCACGGCACATGACCGATCCATGAGAGGCGACCACCAACTGCCCCTTCTTGTGCGAATGAAGTGGTAGCTCATCGTTGTCCTGGCCTGTCTCGATGCAGAAGGAGACAATTGGTCGGTCGAACTGGTCTGGATCGATCGGATCGTAATTGATCCGAAGGTCCGGCAAATTCATTCGGGCAAAGCCGTGATCCGTTTCAAAAGCGGGTGACTTGTGCATCGAATTCACTCGTGGAGACTGCGGTTCCAATCTGTTAGGCGGCGATAGGGCCGGCGGAGGATCCCTTCAAAGGATAGCCCGCTGACACATTATCGTCACGGAAAAGTAAGGCGGTCGAGGGAAAATTCGCGGCAGAAGACTGAATGCGGCCCGCCTGACGCGCGGCCGCCAGGCGATCGGTCGCTGATGGTTGCGGTCGCCGCTTGGCATCATGCCTGCGGATCGTTGAGAGAGCCTTGACCCAGCCAGTTTGCGCGTAGTTGCGCAACGAAAGCGCCTGCAATTAATGCGTGTCAATCCGGCCGCGGCAGAATGGCCCGCTCCATGCGTTTCGTGCAGATGATTCCTTATCGGCTCTGCTCCTATGTGCGGCGCGGCAGAGAATGCCGAGTATAGGCGATAGCGCGCCCCTTTAGCTGCGCATTCTGTCAGATGGGTAGGATCTTCGGCAAAATATACCGGGCAACTCAATGCTACCAAGGAAGGAGTTCGCTGGAGCTGCGAGAATGACCGTTCGCATCGATCCGCCGATCAAGGTGGCCAATGCGCAATCGCATGACCAAGACCAAAATGAAACAGCCGATTGGCTCGCTTCCCTCGGGTCTCTTTATCGAAACGCAGGAGCCGAACGTGTCCGATACATCCTTTCGGCCTTGGATCGATGCGCGAACTGGGCGTGTTGCCGAGCGGGAAGAAAGCGCCGAAGCGCGTGAGCGGTTAGAAACCGAAAAGCGAAAGGCAGCATGCAGCTGTCTCGCCGCCGGCTCTTCATAGAGGACCTGGAATATGGCGGAAAATGCTCGGAGTGTCTTCAGTGTACCTTTGAGCGCTCAAGAGGAGGAGTTTGCGGCAGCATGCCGAGACTTCGTTCTGGAGAGGGAGCCTAATCTAGGGTCGTCCATCGTCATAGTGAACAACCAACTCACGATAGCCAATGACCTGCATGTTCGGGAGGCATTTATAGAACTCGGTCTCGCTAGATTAGTCCGAGTTCTCCATCTCGCAATCGAGGGCAAAGCGATTGCGGCTAAGAGAGTACCAAAACTCCTCTTCGACCTGGCGCGCTTCAGAACAAAAGTTATCCGCGCGCTCCGCAGAAGCAATAGAGGATAGTCACTCAGGTAATATCTCACTGTAGCAGGTTTGGTCGCAGCTGATCTCTTCGCGGCACTGTCGGTGTGTGACCGAGATCCGTGCGATAGATGTCGGAAAAGTCATGCAGTGGCATCATCTTCGGTACAAAATGCTGTGCGGAATGTCCGATAGTTCTGCCGCTGAGATCGTTCGTTGAGCCATCTTCGATCGAAATCTGCATTCGGCGTTCGCGAGAGATCCCTATCTTTCGCTTCCTCCCCTTACTTGGCCCGGCTCCATCGCCGGGCCATTTTCTCTCACCACAGTCGGCTAAAACGTTTGGCCAGCGAATTCGGCTCATCGATGATCGTAATGTGGACCGCGGCCGGCTCAGCGGCGTATGATTTTCTTGAGGATTTCGGTAAGCGTTCGAAATTCTTCCCGGGTCAAGGGAGCGAATGTCTCGCTTGAAATCTCGCCGATAGTCTCGATCGCGGCGTCCGCTACCCGCCTGCCCTTTTCAGTCAAATCGATTTCTCGCCGTCGTGGATCTAAAGGATCCTCGGAGCTCTTGATCAGGCCGCGGGATTTGAGACGATTGATAACGCCGGTGATCGTGGCTGAGTCGTAGTGAATCAGCCGTCCCAAGTGGTTTTGAGAGCAAGGTCCGACCTCCCTCAATTTCGCCAGCGTTGAGAATTGGGGTGCAGTTAGTCCTTCAATCATCTTCGCGGCAAAGATGGACGTGTGAGTACGGAGCGCGACGCGCAATAAGAAGCCCGGTGCGTCATCCAGCCTGTAGGACTGTACAGCTTCCTTCAGCCTCTCCGCCGAGCGCCCCTTTGTTTTCGGTTGCACGACTTTCGTCCCCTCGCGGCACGTTGCCTTAGCTCGTTTTGAGAAAAGTGTGAATGTTCAGCTCCGAAAGTCTTCGGCGCCGGTCGTTTGTCTACATTCGTTGAACTCAGGAATCCATCTTTGTTCGACCTCAGTCCGCTTTATCGCGCTTTGCCGCGTCGAGGCGCTCCGGCGACGGCTGCCCTTTTTCCGGCGCATCGGTCTTCCGGGCGCTGAAATCTAGAACATCGAAGGATTGAAACCGCGCGGCGGTGAACATTGGCTGCAAGCGAATTGTTGCGCCCTGCCTCCGATTCTGGGGCCGATGCACACGATCTCACCAATTGTGTACAAGTGCAGCGCTTGCATGCGAGTGCTAAATAGCTTAGCGTCCGCGGATTGCCTTCGTGAGGAGCCAAGCAGGCCCCTGCAACCTTCGGCGGAGGCATCTGGATACCATCGGATTTGCGGATGTCGGCAACTGACAACATGAGTTCCGTTCGACCCGACCTGATTGAGAAGGTCACGGGACGCGCCGAGTACGTTACCGACCTGACGGTTCCGGGAATGTTGCACGGGTTTGTGGTTCGCTCGCCGGCCATTCACGCGCGCATCGTTTCGATCGATACGAGCGCCGCACGATCGATGGACGGCGTCGTGGACGTGCTCGTCGGCGAAGATGTCGCTTCGTTCGGTTGCTGGGGCGTCGTGCTTAAAGACCGGCCGATCATCGCGACCGACCGCGTGCGATATGTGGGCGAGCCCGTCGCAGTGGTGATCGCGGAGACGATCGAGATCGCGGAAAATGCCGCAGAAATGGTCGATGTCGAATACGACGAGCTTCCGCGCGCAACGACCATCCGGGAAGCCCTGGCGGAAGATGCGCCGCTCATCCATGAGCGCCACGAAAATCTCGAAGACTTCTATTTTAAGGGCGGCGCCCGGCCGACCCAGAACAGCAATATATTCCACACTTACCGGAATAACGTCGGAGACGTTGAGGCTGCGGAGGCGGCTGCGGCCTACATCCACGAAGATCGTTTCACCTTTCCAGCCATTTCTCACTTCGCAATGGAGCCGCATGCGGTCATTGCTGATTTCCAGGGCGATTCCCTGACGGTCTGGGCAGGTGCACAAACGCCGACCGCTGTTCAGAAGGTGCTGTCGCGACTCTATGGGCTGCAGTTGGCCAAGGTCCGCGTGATCGTTCCGTTTGTCGGCGGAGGGTTCGGCGGCAAGGCCTCGGTGAAGATCGAGCCTTTGGTTGCCGCTGCATCGTGGAAGGTGCAGCGCCCGGTTCGCGTTGCGCAATCCATGACTGACTCAATGCTCACCTGCCGAAGGTTGGGCGCCGACATCACGATTCGAACGGCTGTGGACGCCAAGGGACGGATCGTCGCCAAGAGCGCCAAACTGCTGCTCGATGGAGGGGCATATTCCGACACAGGCTCAGCCGTCGCCACGAAATCGGCAAATCGCATCATGGGCCCTTACGTGGTGCCCAATCTGCGTCTCGAGGCGTGCGCGGTCTACACGAACACCGTTCCAGGTGCAGCATTCCGCTCGATCGGAGGACCGCAAGCCGTTTGGGCCAAAGAATCGCACATGGATAATGTTGCGGCGGCAATCGGCATGGATCCGGCCGAGTTTCGGTTGCTGAATTTGGCGTCCCGCGGTGAACGCATCCGCCCCGATCTGCGGGCGCTCGACATGGATATGGGCGAGCTGATGGGTCGGGTGACCCAGTCGTTCGCATCGGAGGTGCAAGCATCCAACCAGCAGGCGCGCGGACTGGCAGTCGCCGCAACCGATCCGGCCAATACGCCGATCAGTAACGCGATCGTACGTCTCAAGATCGACGGGTCGATCCTCGTTTCGGTCTCCAGCATCGAAGTCGGCCAGGGTGCACACGCGACAATGGGGCGGATCGCGGCGCAGACCTTGAAGCAGCCGACCTCGGCGGTAACCGTCTTGCGCACCGATACCGCCGTCGCCCCTTACGATTGGGGCACCGGCGCAAGCCGATCGACCGTTGTCGTCGGCCTTTCCGTCGAGAATGCCGCACTCGACGCGGCTGATCAGATCCTCGAAATGGTTGCTGGCGTCTGGGAGCTTCCCCGGGAGAACCTGTCGCTCGTTGAGGGTGGTGTATCGACTGGATCGGAGGTTCTCACCTTCCATCAGATTTTTCACCGCACGTTGGGTGTCGACTCGGGAGAGGTCATCGGCCGCGGCGCGATTACGCCGCGCTCGAGGAAGGCGCCTTGGTCGAGTCCCCCCTGTTCTGGGAGACTTCGGCGGGCCTCGCTGAAATCGTTGTCGATGAAGACACCGGCGAAATCCAAGTCCCTCGATATGCCAGCGCCGCTGACGTCGGCCGCGTAATCAATCGCGTCGCCGCGGAAGGGCAGGACGAGGGGGCTGCCGTCATGGGCCTCGGACACGCGCTTTATGAAGTGCTGGAGTTCGAGGATGGCCAACCCATCAATGCGACGCCGATCGATTATTCGATCCCGCGCATCTCCGACGTTCCCCCCGTGTTTGACACCATCCTTGTCGAAAATGGTGACGGACCTGGTCCAGGCGGCGCCAAGGGAATGGGCGAGGGAGCGATCCTCCCGGTCGCGCCAGCGATCGCCAACGCGCTGTTCTCCACCTACGGCATTCGGATCACCGACCTACCAATGACGCCCGAAAAGGTATGGCGCGCCCTGCAGAAGAGGAGCTGAATTCATGGAATTCAATATGTCGATGGTGGTGCCAGCGACGCCGGCGGAGCTTTGGAGCACGCTGCTCGACATCCCTCGCATATCGGGTTGCATCCCCGGCTGCGAAAACGTCGAGGAAATCGAGCGGCTTGCAACTTACAAAGCGACCGTCAAACAGAAGATCGGTCCTTTCAAGGTCGAGGTCCCGGCCGACATCATCGTTGAATCGGTAACGGAGCCGTCTCACGTCCGCACGCGCGCCACGGGTCGCGACAAGATCACCGGGACGAGGCTGGCGGTTGTTCTCGACGTGACCGTGACGCCGGAAGGGGCGGGGTCCACATTCGCTGTGGACGCGAAGGTCGACGTGCAAGGTCGCCTCGCGACTATGGGGTTCGGCGTCATCAAGCGTCGCGTCGATCAGAACTTCGAAGAGTTCGAGAAGCGGCTCAAAGAAATGCTGGGCGCGACCTGATCATGCTGCCGTCACCCTTCGAATTCGAGAGGCCTTCGACGATCGCCGACGCCGTGCGTGCGGTCGGGGAGTCCGGCGACGGCATGTTCTACTCCGGCGGAACTGAACTGCTGCTGGCGATGAAGATGCGCGTCATCCGTCCGGACCGGCTTGTCGACATCAAGGAAATCGTTGGACTTGATCGCATTGCTCTGAACGATGCGAATGACATCGAAATCGGTGCACGCTGTACGCACAAGAAGATCGCCAGTGATCCTGTTATTCGCGAGTACGTGCCGGCGCTGTCCTCGCTCTGTGCCAACGTCGCAAACGTCAGGGTCCGCAGCGTCGGAACGATCGGAGGCAATCTGTGCTTCGGAGAGCCCCACGCCGATCCGCCGACTATGCTCGCGGCGCTGGACGCGCGGCTGGTGCTTATTGGCCCCAGCGGCACGCGTGTCGTTCACGCTGACGATTTCATCCGGAGCGAGCTGGAAACGGTGCGGGAGCCGGATGAGTTGCTGACGGTCATTGCGTTTCCGCGCCCTACCGGGCCGGTGACCTATCGGCGGTTCAAGCATGGTGAGAGGCCCTCGGTGAATGTCGCGATGGCCTGGTCGCTCGGCGCCGGCGGAAGGACGATCACAAGCGCCCGCGTGCGGGTCGGAGCGCTCGGTTCGCGACCTCAGCTCCTGAAGGCCGTCGAAGACGCCCTCCAGGGCATATCCGTCGCCGAAGTCCGCCCGGCTATCGAGGCGGTGCTCCCGACGGCGCTGGATGAGCTTGAAGTCAACGAGGATCGGCATGGCGGCGCCGACTATAAGCGCCACCTTGCAGGTGTCTTGCTTCTGCGAAACGCCGAAGAAGCGATCGCCGCAGGCGGGAGCGCGTGAAATGACACATGTGCTGCCCATTTCATTCTCGTTGAACGGTCAGGCGATCGCGATCGAGGTTCCGACCCATACGCTATTGATCGATCTTATCCGGGATCGCCTTGGCCTGAAGGGAACCAAGCGCTCCTGCGACATGGAGGTGTGCGGCGCCTGCACCGTTCTGCTCGACGGTGAACCGATCTCGAGTTGCACCACACTCGCCGTCGATGTCGATCAGCGCGAGATCACGACAATTGAGGGCGTGACGCCGTCCGATGGCCTGTCGCGGATTCAGAAGGCGTTCGTGCTTCACGGTGGCCTTCAGTGCGGCTTCTGCACGCCGGGCTTCATCATGGCGGTCACAGCGTTGCTGAAGGCAACGCCGCACCCCACCGACGAACAAATCCGTCACTACCTGCACGGCAACCTTTGCCGTTGCACCGGATACACCAAGATTTTCGAGGCCGTAAGGAGCCTTGCCGTCGAGCAAGTCTCCGAAGATGCCGCCTAACCCGTTGCGAGATAGCGCAATTATCGTTTGGAGATGCCATGAGCATTGAACAGGTCAGTAAATCAAGCGTTCTCATTGCCGGCGCCGGCATTGGCGGCTTGGCGATGGCACTATCGCTGCTTCGTCGCGGCATCGACTGTGACGTGTTTGAGCAAGCGTCCGAGTTGCGCGAGGTGGGAGCGGGTCTTTGGATCTCCATGAACGGCGTGCGCGTTCTTCGGGATCTCGGCCTCACCGAACAGGTCGAGCAGAACTGCATCGCGGCCGAGCGACGCTCGATCCGCCTCTGGAACACCGGTGATAGGTGGCCCCTCTACAACCGCAGCTCCGACGCGGCGCGCAACCAGCCCTATTTGCTGCTGCGCGCTCACCTGCTGAAGATCCTCGTTGACGGCGTGCGTCAGTTGAAGCCGGGTGCCATTCATCTGAACGGCCACGTTGTCGGCTTCAGTCAAAACGACGAAGGGGTTCGGGCCAAGCTCGCTGACGGCTCCGAAATCGAAGGGCGCGCCCTGATCGGCGCAGACGGTGCTCATTCGAAGGTCCGTCTTGGTCTCATCGGCAACATCGAGAGCCAGTACACGAAGGCCATCGCTTGGCGTGGTCTCGTGCCGGTCGACCGCCTTGCGCCGCATCAGCGCGAACCCGAGGTGGCAACCTGGATCGGGCCCACCGCGCATGTCACGGCCTATCCAGTGCGCTGGCAGAACACGGTCATGATGACCTTTTCGGGCCAGGTCGACCATAACGATTGGCTGCTCGAATCCTGGTCGGAGAAGGGCTCGGTCGAGGAATGCCTGAAGGACTTCGAGGGCTGGCATCCGGACATCATCGAGCTGGTCAAGAATGTGGATACCCTGAATAAGTGGGGCCTGTTCGTGCGGCCGGCGCTGGGTACGTGGTCGAAGGGACGCATCACCCTGCTCGGCGACGCCTGCCATTCGATGCTGCCGTACCTCGGGCAGGGTGTGAACATGGCCCTGGAGGATGCATCCGTCCTCGCGCGTTGTTTCGAGGAGAATCCCGATGACATCGCGGCGGCACTCAAGACGTATCAGGGCCTGCGGCTCGATCGTACCACCAAGGTCGTGAAGTCCGCGGCCGGCATGCTGCCGATCTTCCATAACCAGGCACTGTGCAAGGCCGAAACAGCGGGTAACTACATCAAGACCCAATGGGCGCCGGAAGCGACGGCTGCGCGATACGATTGGATCTACCAGTACGACGCGACCACCGTGCCGCTTCACTGACGTGCTCACGATTGGGACCGCTGGAGCGCAACAGTGACTGGCACCAAGCAACCCTGGGACGATGTGATACCGCTGGACGAGCGCGAGACCTATGCGCTCGCCGGGCTGGGTGGCGCGGCGGGATTCGGCAAACGACCAGCATTGCTGGTCATCGACGTGCAGTATCGTTCGGTCGGCGACCGGCCGATGCCGATCCGCGAAGCGATCAAGCAATACCCCACCAGCTGCGGCGAGGCCGGTTGGCATGCCATCGCACACATCGCCGAATTGGTGCCGTTGTTTCGCGAGAAAAATTGGCCGGTGATTTTCCCGCATGTCGCGCGGAAGGTGGGCCAGGACCAGGGCGCGTTCTCCGCGAAGATCCCGGGTATCATGCGGATCCCGCCCGAGGGCTATGACTTCGTCCGTGAGGTGGCTCCGGAGCCCGGCGAGTTGCTCCTGCCGAAGACGCAGGCGAGCGCGTTCTTCGGCACTCCGCTTGCGACGTATCTGATCGGTGCCGGCGTCGACTCGCTGGTGGTGACCGGCTGCACGACCAGCGGCTGCGTGCGGGCGTCGGTCGTGGATGCGTGCGCGCTGAACTTCAAATCAATTGTGCCGAGCGACGCGGTCTACGACCGCTCGCCCACGTCCCACGCCGTCAACCTGTTCGATATCGCCAGCAAATACGCGGATGTCATGCCGACGCAGGCCGCCATCGAGCGGCTTCACGCGCTGTCGGATGACCACACAAAGGATCGGCGGACGTGAGCGGCGCCGCGGCATCCGGATTGCTTTACGGCGCGCATGTGCGTGCCAACGGCATTCGGCAGCATTATCTGCGGTTCGGCGGGTCCGGGCCGGCGATCGTCATTGTCCCCGGCATCTCGACGACTGCGGCGCAATGGGCCTTCATCGCAGAGCGCCTGTGCTCCGGACACGACGTTTTCGTGCTCGATGTCCGCGGTCGCGGCCTTTCCGAAAGCGGCCCGCACCTCAACTATTCGCTCGACGCATGCGCATCCGACCTTATCGGGTTCGCTGAAGCGCTCGGACTAGTGGTTCATCACAGTGATTTTGACGTTTTGATACCGAGCCATTCGAGGATCGGCAAGTTTTCGGGTGGCAGG
>NZ_JBEGDB010000608.1:0-1209 GCF_043638955.1 Bradyrhizobium sp. 31Argb
AAGGCTTCCTCCTAAAAGAAAGCCTTGAATCACGTTCAATCTGATTTGAGAATCCCAAGAGTCCACACGGCCTAGAGAGTTCCTCCGGGAGGATAACGAAATGATCGTCTATCCGCCTCCCGGAGCCGCTGATTTCAAGGGATAGGCACAAAAAATGTGGAGGGAAGCAATGAGGAAGGTACTTCTTGCCGGCATGGCCGTCGCCATGATGGCGACGCCGGCGTTTGCTCAGAGCTACAAATTCGTGATCGTGCCCAAGGCCATGAACAATCCGTTCTTCGATTTCGCGCGCGACGGCTGCCAGAAACGCGCCAAGGAGCTCGGCAACATCGAATGCATCTACAAAGGTCCTGTCGAGCACGAGCCGGCGACGCAAGCCCAGATCATCCAGGATTTCATCACCCAAAAGGTAGACGGCCTGGCCATCTCGGTCGCCGATGTTGCCGCGATGACCAAGTCGATCGAGGCGGCAACGGCAGCCGGCATTTCCGTCATCACGTTTGACTCGGACGCGCCGGGCTCGAAGCGGATTGCCTACATCGGCACCAACAACAAGGAGTTCGGCCTCGCGCTTGGCAAGCAATTGCTGAAGCTCCGGCCCGATGGCGGCAAATACGCAATGGTCTCCGGCGGGCCGGGTGCGGAGAATTTGGCCGAACGCGTCAATGGCGTCCGCGAAGCGCTCAAAGGTTCGAAGTGGACCGAAGTCCCGGGCTCGCCGACCTTCTGCAACGACGACCCCGCGCTTGGCGTGCAGCAGATGACGGATCTGCGCACCGCGACTCCTGACCTCGCGGCGATCATTCCGATCGGCGGATGGCCCATGTTCGCGCCGGAAGGCTTCAAGGCGTTCGCCAGCAAGAGCAGGAAGGACATGGACGCTGGCAAGTTCACGCTCGTCGTGGCCGACACCCTCAGGATGCAGCTCGAGCTTCTGAACGAGGGTTATGCCAATGCGCTGGTCGGCCAGCGTCCGTTCGAGATGGGCGAGAAATCGATGGATACTCTTCTTGCAATCAAGAAGGGCCAGAAGGTGCCGGAGATCATCTACACTGGTCTCGACGTCGTGACGAAGGACAACATCGCGAAGATGTTGAAGTAGGAACGTCTTGACCGGATTTCTACGGCGCAACGGACTAGGCCGTGTGGACTCTTGGGATTCTCAAATCAGATTGAACGTGATTCAAGGCTTTCTTTTAGGAGGAAGCC
>NZ_JBEGDB010000609.1:0-1193 GCF_043638955.1 Bradyrhizobium sp. 31Argb
GTGACGAAACAATCCACGAGATCTTCCTAGCCGACCAGATCAGCCCTCAGTGCGTGGTCGCCGGATGACGCTCATGGCGCTCCATCGGCTGAAGCGCCGGAACACGCTATTCCAGTCGCCGAACGCTTCAGGCAGATCGCGCCACGGCGAGCCGGTGCGCACAATCCACAAAACGCCCTCGACGAACATCCGGTTATCGCGCCCCGTCGAACCGCGCTGGTCCGGCCGGCCGATGATCAAGCCGGATATTCGATCCCATTGCGCATCGCTTAGAACCAGCCGATCCTTGACGCCCAAGGCTTCCTCCTAAAAGAAAGCCTTGAATCACGTTCAATCTGATTTGAGAATCCCAAGAGTCCACACGGCCTAAGCCACTATCCAGGCGTGAGCGGACGCGCTCGAGGGCCGGCCGCTTCGAGCATGGGCGATTACCGGCTGCGCATCGTTCACAGCCACCCCAAACAGTAATCGAGACGGTCCGGTCCGACACCAAAGAGACAAGGCGGCCCCTCCCATGCCGCTGGCATGACAATTGTCGAACCGTCCGGGTAAACTGATCGTCGCGACGGCACATGCACCTAGATGTTCAGCGAAGTAATGGAAATGATGAAACGTCCTGCCGACCACGATACGCGACTGGCGTGGTTGCTCACGCTCGCGGTACTCGCCTCATATCTGGCGCTCGCGACACTGTTCGTGGAGCAGTCCTATGATGTCGATGGGCCTAAGGAACATTCTGTGCCCAAGGACACAGCTGAGCCTTCGTCGCTGCGTTACCTCTGCTTAGTCCTTTGCCGAGCTTCCACGGCGCAGTTTGAGAACGGACCGTCACCTGGACAACCGCAGAGCGATACCGCCGCCAAATTAGAATTGACAGCAATGCCGACGGGCTGCGAGGCGCTTGATTGCGCGCACGAGAATTGATGCGCTCGACGATTATGCTCGCAGCTGCTTCCGCGTCGGCGTGGAGCAAACCTTGGTGCCCAGTTTCGAAGCAGGTGAGCATTTCGACCTGCCCTTGGGGACACGAAATGGCCGACGTTCTCGCTGTCTCAACAAAAGCTCAACCTCGCCTGTGCGACCATCTACCCGCCTGTCGGACTGGCTTGCTGATAACTGAAATGGACCCGCGGAGCGGGACCGCTTGAACCGGTTTGTTAGTTGGAAACTGACTGCTCCTGATCCCTTTCTAT
>NZ_JBEGDB010000610.1:0-1189 GCF_043638955.1 Bradyrhizobium sp. 31Argb
GTGACGAAACAATCCACGAGATCTTCCTAGCCGACCAGATCAGCCCTCAGTGCGTGGTCGCCGGATGACGCTCACGCTCTATGTCGCCGGTGCGCCGCTCTCGAAGGGCGAAGCCCGGCTCGACGACGGCACCGATGATGGCGAGATACTGCTCATGGAAGGCCAGGTGTTCGACACGGAGGGCAGGCCGATTTCCGGCGCGATTGTCGATGTCTGGCACGCCAATTCGTTCGGCTTCTATTCGTTCTTCGGCCCGCCCCAGTCGTCCTACAATCTGCGCCGCCGGATCGAAACCGACCTCGACGGCCGCTATCGCTTCTGTTCGATCATGCCGTCGGGCTATGGCTGCCCGCCCGGCTCCAACACCGAGAGGCTGCTCGCGAAGATGGGGCGCCATGGCCAGCGGCCGGCGCACATCCATTTCTTCATCACCGCGTCAGGCTATCGGCAGCTCACCACCCAGATCAACATCGACGGCGACAAATACCTGCACGACGATTTTGCTTTCGGCACCCGCGACGACCTGATCCCACCGGTCGTACGCGCAACGGAAGCCACCGAAATCCGGGAGGCGGAGCTCAACAGGCCATTCGCGCGGATCGGATTCGACTTCAAGGTCACCCGCGAGGTCGCGGGCGCTCCGGCGACCGTTGTGCACCGCGAGCACGCGGTGGCGGCGTAACTCGAGGTGTTAACAGCACTGCGCGAACGTTCCGATCCATGGGGAATCGTGCAGCCGTCTGATGCGTGTGAATCCGCGTGGCTCGCCGGGCACGCAGCCGGATTTCTGCCGGTGGCAGCTGACGCGGTGCCAGGATCTGCGGAACTGCTTGGCCAGCGGCCCTTGAAGTTGGACTCGCTCTCGCGCCCATGAACAGCGTCAGGCGGAAGATTGGATAAGATATCGCAGGCTCGGTTGGTGTGGGGAAACGCGGTAGCGCTCCCCCGCCACCAGATCTGCGAATTTACACGCCAGACTACATCTCGCACAAGCGGTGCTTTTTTACCGCTGTAAGGCTTGATACTGCGCCGCGCATCAAGCACCCAAAATCGATGATTAGTTCGGGATGAGACGACGCCTTTCGAGTAAGCGACGGCCTTAGCATTGGGTGACACTAGTGGTCTATCACAGTGATTTTGACTCTTTGGGGGTGGCTGGATAGGCGCGGCCGAGTTTGGCGCGAGCTTT
>NZ_JBEGDB010000611.1:0-1187 GCF_043638955.1 Bradyrhizobium sp. 31Argb
CCTGCCACCCGAAAACTTGCCGATCCTCGAATGGCTCGGTATCAAAACGTCAAAATCACTGTGATGAACCACTAGATGTTGTCTGGGACACGATCTGCGCGCAAACCCTCCCCGTTTGTCGCGCGGAAAAGCCGGTACCCGCTTCCCCGGATCGTGCACTGGTAATGGTAAAATGCGCTCTATCGATACAGCGGGGAATCATACTTAGGTTTCTCGCCCACACCTATCGGCGACGAATCCCGATCATTTCGGCCATCCTGACCAGATCGGCCAGCGATTTTGCGCCCATCTTCTTCATGACGCGGCCACGATGGATTTTGACGGTGATCTCGGCAACACCGATCTGCGCCGCAATCTGCTTGTTCATGAGGCCCGCAGCCACCAAAGCGAGCACTTCGCGTTCACGTTCGGTCAAGGTCTCGAAATGTTCTCGCAGGCCCGTAACGGCTTTCTCCGCCTCGCGCCTTTCGCGATCGCGCTTGATCGCCGTCATCACGGAATCGAGCATATCCTGATCGCGGAACGGCTTGGTCAGGAAGTCGACTGCCCCGCCCTTCATGGCCCGGACGCTCATCGGAATGTCGCCGTGACCGGTCATGAAGATGATGGGAATGTGGACGTCCGCCCTGGCCAATTCGAGCTGGAGATCGAGCCCGCTCAACCCCGGCAGCCGGATGTCCAGCACCAGGCAACTCGCGACATCAGGCAGCTTGCTGTGCAGCAGTTCCGCAGCGGAGCCGAACTCCTGCACCTGTAGGCCCACCGATTGGAACAAGTTGGCAAGCGCCCGTCGTACGCTCTCGTCATCGTCGACGACGAAGACGACTGACTCCTGGCCGTTCGTCAGATCGTAAGGCGACGCAAACGGCTTCATGCGCTATCTCCGCATGCAATGGCCGTATGAAAACTCCACCGGACGGCAGCAGACGGATGTTTCGGATTCAAAACTGATTTTCCGGGTATCGCTGGCCCCTGACGTTAGAACACATCAGGGGAACCTCCGCAATTCTACGGGGATGCCGGGAACAGGACGCAACCATGCCCCGGCGGCGCTGCTGCCATGCCTGCGACAAAATAGCCGATCGGGATCGAAGGGCCAACTGCGGAAGAGGCTAGGGTCTGTTGGGATTCATCGGGAGTTTATCACGGCAGCGGTCAGATGGATCATGGCTGCGAAGCTTTGATCT
>NZ_JBEGDB010000612.1:0-1174 GCF_043638955.1 Bradyrhizobium sp. 31Argb
GCCTGGTCAATCTTGTCGCATGGCATGTGCAAACGTTTTGTCCGCAACCAGAAACCTGCTGCGCACTCGCGGCTGGAGTGGCATTCGATGCCAGCACCTGGGAGCTATGGTCTGCGTTATGTAACCGCAGCACATTGCAGCTGCCGCCCAAAGCGGCAGCTGCAGATTCCTTGCGTCTGCTGCAATGGTGGCGAGATCAATCGCTGGACGTTGCCTTTTTGATCACGCCACTGGCTACACTCGCGCTGGAAGATAAGCTCATCAACTCCAGATTGGAGTACTTGCTTGTTGGCGGGGATCGTCTCCAGCGTGTGCCTGGGCCTCTGTCGCCTCTGAAGCTAATCAACAACTATGGGCCTACTGAAGCTACGGTCGTGGCGACCTCAGGACGGCTCTTCAGCGACAACGCTGTGCCGCATATTGGCCGTCCGATTGCGAACACGCGGGTGTATCTGCTGGACGGTCATGGCGGGCCGGTTCCGTTCGGGGCGGCGGGTGAGCTTTACATTGGCGGGGCGGGAGTTGCGCGCGGCTATCTGAACCGGCCGGAGCTGACGGCGGAGCGGTTCATCGCCAGCCCGTTTGTGGACGGCGACCGGCTTTACAAGACGGGCGATCTTGCGCGGTACCTGCCGGACGGCGATCTGGCGTTTTTGGGCCGCAACGACGATCAGGTGAAGATCCGCGGCTTCCGGATCGAGCCCGGCGAGATTGCGGCGCGGCTCATCGAGCATGCCTGGGTGCGCGATGCGGTGGTGGTGGCGCAACGGGATGGCGCCGGCGAGCAGCGGCTGGTGGCCTATGTGGTGTGTGCGCCTGAAGCTCAATCGGATGAGCTGGATGGCGCTGGCGCTGAGCTGGCCGCCACGTTGCGGGCGCATGTGGGCGCGCAGCTGCCGGACTACATGGTGCCGGCGGCGTTTGTGCGGCTGGCGGTGCTGCCCTTGACGGTGAACGGCAAGCTGGACCGCCAGGCGCTGCCGCCGCCTGCGGATGGGGCGTATGCGCATCGCGCTTACGCGCCGCCGCAGGGCGAGATCGAGACGGCGCTGGCGCAGGTCTGGGCCGAGCTTCTCGGGCTGGAGCGGGTCGGGCGCCACGACCACTTCTTCGAGCTGGGCGGGC
This sequence comes from Bradyrhizobium sp. 31Argb, assembly GCF_043638955.1. Lineage (NCBI taxonomy): Bacteria > Pseudomonadati > Pseudomonadota > Alphaproteobacteria > Hyphomicrobiales > Nitrobacteraceae > Bradyrhizobium > Bradyrhizobium sp. 31Argb. The sequence continues at coordinate 1,126 of NZ_JBEGDB010000612.1, forward strand.
ATTCGCTGTTGGCGGTGCAGCTGATGGAGCGGCTGCGGCGGCTGGCGCT
>NZ_JBEGDB010000613.1:0-1149 GCF_043638955.1 Bradyrhizobium sp. 31Argb
ACCTGAACATGTGATGACGCGCGATCCTCTCGGCGAAAACCGCTGGCAATGCGATGGGCTCGGCGACGAGGATTCCCGATTCATTCTTCGCTCAGCGAACAAATTACGGACACGATGCTTATCGCTACACTGTGGCGAGCACTGCAAATAACGACGATCCCTACCACTCAATGAGTCCAGGCAATGACTCTCTCGGGATCGATAGTTTTGCAGCAGGTGCCGAATGGAACGTCAAGGTCGGTCGCCAACCTGCAAAGGTAAGCGTCAGGCCATTGATCTGGCATTGTCGAGCGATCCATCGATCTCGTCGGCGGGCAAATATGGTCCCTGTGACCCTTGTCCCGAAAGCCCCGCTCGTTTCAATGCGGGGCATAGCGCGATCAGCTGGACCGATATCGAAAATGTATTTGCTTCTGGTCGGCGCTAAGCAGATCAAAGGGGCGGAAGGTGCCTTTGCGCTGAGCGGCGCGTACCCTCCTTTTCTTTCCGGGGGGGGGCAAGGTCTTGATTGGTGTTGATGGGCCGCGGCGCTGCAATGCGCGAAATGAGGTGTCTAAGGGGCATTTTAGCGTGCCTGTTGCTGCGGCGCATTTTCTGTCTGGAGAAGCTGCGATGGGGCTGCCTTGATGGAGGACCGTGACATCGCTTCGATGTCGGCAATCCCGCCACGTGACCGCTCGCCCCCGCATGCGGCCCGGAAGCCCGTGCGTGTTGCGGATTACGAGCGCTTTCGGCGACGGCTCGAAGAGGCCGCTCTGGATGACTGTGAGTCGCGCGCGGATGGTTCCGGCTGCAGGAAGCTCGGCAACGATCAGCATGATCCGGTGGCGACTGGAAGCGTTTCGCCCTCCTGCGTGCCCGCCGTTTCGCTCGAACCCGTCATGCTGGATTATGTACAGGGTCCGGGAGTGGAGGGAAGGCTTTCACGTTCCGCGGAGCTCGCTGAGCTAGCGGGGGCGATCGTTGAGCGCGTTTTGATATGTCCGGACCGCACGGGGGCCGCGACGGCGTACATCACGTTGAATCGTGTTGTGTTTGGAAGCGCATGTGTGTCTGTCAGCTGCCGCGACGATACGCTATCTCTCCACATCGTCTCCGACCACCTTAGGTCCATCTTGCAATTGCGAGGACATGCGTTTGCGCGCGACT
>NZ_JBEGDB010000614.1:0-1138 GCF_043638955.1 Bradyrhizobium sp. 31Argb
GGAGCGAATTGGATTCTTCGGGTGTCTCCCGATTCCCGAAGGAGACCAAGATGCGCAATCTCAGGCGCATGTTTCGACCGCTCAAGGATCCGCGTGCCAGCAACGCCCAACACAGTCTGGTGGACATCCTCGTCATCGCCTTGGCGGCGACGCTGGCGGGCGCCAAGACCTGCACCGAGTTCGAGTTCTTCGGCAAAGGCCGAGAGGAGCTGTTGCGGCGGTTCCTGGAGCTCAGCCACGGCATTCCCAGTCACGACACGTTCTGCAACGTCTTCCGTGCGCTGGACCCGAAGGGGCTGGAAGCGGTTTTGCGCAAGTTCAGCAGGGGCTTTGGCGTCAAGGGCGTGGTCAGCATCGACGGCAAGGCGCTGCGCGGAGCCTTCACGCGGGGCCGGCGGGCCGCGCCGCTGCATATGGTCAATGTCTGGGCGGCAGGCACGCGCATGGCGTTGGCGCAGAGGAAGGCCCCCAATCGCAACGAGGTTGCCGGCGCTCTCGAAGTCCTCGCCCTGCTCGATCTGGACGGCACCCTTGTCACCGCCGACGCCTTGCATTGCCGGCCCGATACGGCGCAGGCTATCCGCGACCGGAAGGGCCATTACGTGTTGGCCATCAAGAGCAATCGCGGCCGGCTCTTCAAGGCCGTCAAGGCGCTGCTCGATGCCGCCCGAAAGCCAGCGCGGGCGAGCCAGCCAAGGAGCTCCGCTCATGGCCGCATCGAGCGCCGGCAGGCCATCGTCGTGCCGGCACCACAGTTGGTACAGCAATACGGCTTCCCCGCTATCGCTGCGGTCGGCCGCATCGACAGTTGGCGCGCCAACGCCGGCAAGGCCGCCAAGCACAAGGTCCGATACTTCCTGGCCTCGCGCCTGCTGTCGGCCAAGAAGCTGCTCGCGGTCGTGCGCGCCCACTGGGGCATCGAGAACAACCTGCACTGGGTCCTCGATACGGTGTTCGACGAAGATGCCTGCCGCAGCCGCAAGGATCACGCGCCGGAAAACCTCGCCGTCATCCGCAAGCTCGCCATCAACATCCTGCAGGCAACGCCAGGACCTGCTCGCATCAGCCACAAAATGCTCCAGGCCAGATGGAACAACGACTTCCTTCTCCGCGCCCTCGCCCATATGCGATAGCCCTA
>NZ_JBEGDB010000615.1:0-1136 GCF_043638955.1 Bradyrhizobium sp. 31Argb
AGGCTTCCTCCTAAAAGAAAGCCTTGAATCACGTTCAATCTGATTTGAGAATCCCAAGAGTCCACACGGCCTAGTGCTTATTGGTGGGCGGGCACTCGGATGAAGATGCGTCCGCCAGTCGATTTCCACCTCATTGGCGTCGATCAAATCGCGCCACCGCCTCAGGCTGTGCTGCGATATGCCGTGTGCCCGGGCATACGCCTGCATGCTCAGACCGCACCACCTCATCGCTTCAACATGCATCGCCCAGAACGCTTGGACGGCCCTGCAGCGCTGGTCCTTCGACACCGGACTCCGCTTCTTGCGGAGCCGCTCCCGACGTTCCTCGCGACGCAATTCCGCACGTATTTTCAGCGTTTCGGCGTCAATCAGATGTCGCAGCCAGCGATCGAATGTGCCGCCACTGAGACGATGCTGACGACAATATTTGCGCTTGCTGAGACCGCTTCGTCGCCACGCTTCAACGTGTACCGACCAAAAAGAACGACGCGCTTCGTTCTTGAAATATTCCATACCCACCGGAGATCCTCCAATGCAGCAAGGAACCCGATATGGAACGACAACGCACTCACGGAAAGTCGTGCAGGATCCGGACGCTTACGGCAGCTAAGCGGGAGGGCAAGATAAAAGCACTGGCGCTATGGGGCGCCTAAGCCATTGTCTGCACATCCAAGTGTTGGCGACACGGCTAGCCGCGATGTCGCCAAGCGAGTTCTAAAGCAACGATCGCGCTCATTGATTGCGTCTGCGGCTTGGCAGCCGAGCGCAGGGTTCGCATATCCGCGCTCTTGCAACGGGGACTTGCTCATGGCCGGCGTCGACGACGACGAATTCGAGGTGAAGCTTGGGCGGATCGGCAATCGCAAGCCCGCGAAAGCGACCAGCTACCTTCGACGCGTTCGGCAAGAGGCGGCCAAGGCCAGCGCCGGTGCGTCCGGTTCGTCGTTCACAGGCGGCCGCATCGGCCGCGGCCGCGCGCAAGGAACGGTATTGGCCCAGCGTGGACGAAGCCGCGGCCAACGCCGTGTCGTGGTCAAGGCTCGGATCGTGCGGATCAAGTCAGGTGACCTAGGGTCTGTTGGGATTCATCGGGAGTTTATCACGGCAGCGGTCAGATGGATCATGGCTGCGAAGCT
>NZ_JBEGDB010000616.1:0-1136 GCF_043638955.1 Bradyrhizobium sp. 31Argb
CGCCTCAACGCCAAAGCACGCGAGGCGCGTGCCGCTTACGCCAATGCAACTTGACAATCCAGATAGTCGCTCATCCCTGGGAGCCGAAAGCAATGACTGCGATCTCCGGAAGCGCGGTGGCTGTCACGGGCGCCGCCAGCGGCATCGGCCGGGCGCTCGCGCTCGAGCTTGCCGCACGCGGCGCCGATCTCGCGCTGGCCGACCGCGACGAGGCCGGCCTTGCCGCGGTGGCCGCCGAGATTGCGAAAGCGGGCGTGCGGAAAGTCACGGTGCATCGCGTCGACATCGGCGAAACCGATCAAATCGCGGATTTCGCGGAAGCCGCAACCAGCGCGCACCCGTCCCTCAACATCCTCATCAACAATGCCGGGGTTACCCTGCTCGGCCAGTTCCACGAGATCGACCAGGCCCAGATGGAGTGGCTGTTCAACATCAATTTCTGGGGCACAGTGCATGCGGCGCGCGCGTTCCTGCCGCAGCTTGCGCGGCAACGCGAAGCGCATATCGTCAACGTCTCCTCGATCTTCGGCATCGTCGCACCGCCCGGCCAGACCGCCTATTGCGCCTCCAAATTCGCGGTGCGCGGCTTCTCCGAAAGCCTGCGGCATGAGCTTGCCGCCGCACGCAGCCCGGTGCGGCTGTCGGTGGTGCATCCGGGCGGCGTCGCCACCAACATCGTCCGCAATTCCCGCACCGGCGCCGGCGTATCAGACAATGCGCGCCGCGCGCAGGCGATCGAATGGTTCGATGCGGCAGCCCGGACGACACCGACCGCCGCCGCGCGCACCATCATCGAAGGCGTCGAGAACAACCGGCCCCGCATCCTGATCGGCAGCGACGCGCGCGTGATGGACCTGCTGCAACGCTTCCTGCCGGCAACGTATTGGTCGGTGTTGCAGCGGCGGCTCGGGAAAGAGACGGCGCAAGCGGGGAAGTCCTCGCGATAGCGCCGTAGGATGGGTGGAGCGCAGCGAAACCCATCGCGATGAAGCAAGCGGCTCGAATGATGAGTTTCGCTTCGCTCTACCCATCCTACGATTCCCTCACGCCTCGCGCCGGTGTCGTCCCGGCGAACGCCGGGACCCATATGTGGACGGCCCCCGTGGCACAAGAGCTTTTGAGGTGATCGGATCGCT
>NZ_JBEGDB010000617.1:0-1135 GCF_043638955.1 Bradyrhizobium sp. 31Argb
GGCGCGCTGCGCGCGGCTCGCTTGGAGGGCGGGCGGTCGTCCCTCACATTGATGGTGTGACGGAGTCGAGGATGAACCTCGCTCCAAACATCGCGGAGAGACGACCATGGAGCACTATGCCGGAATCGACGTGTCATTGGAATGCTCGAGCGTGTGTGTGGTTGACGCCAACGGCAAGATCGTGCGGGAGGCGAAGGTGGCGAGCGAGCCGGAGGCGCTGATCGCCTGGTTCGGCTCGCTCGGCTTCGGTCTTGAGCGGATCGGGCTGGAGGCCGGACCCTTGTCGCAATGGCTGTTTGCGGCGATGAAGGCGGCCGGGCTTGCCGTGGAGCTGCTGGAGACGCGACACGTGCGGAATGCGTTCAAGGCCATGCCGGTGAAGTCGGACCGCAACGATGCGCGCGGGATTGCGCAGCTGATGCGGCTGGGTTGGTTCCGCCCGGTGCATTGCAAGTCGCTGAGCGCGCAGGAGACGCGATCGCTGCTGACCGCGCGCAAGCTGGTGCAAGCGAAGCTTCTCGACGTCGAGAACAGCCTGCGCGGGATCCTGCGCGGCTTTGGCCTCAAGGTCGGCAAGGTGACGGCGCGGGCGTTTGCGGGGCGGATCCAGGAACTCGTCGCGGGCCATCCACATCTTGAGCGGATCGCCGCTGCGCTGTTGGCGGTCCGCGAGATCCTACGGAAGGAGTTCGCGGCCTTCGAGAAGCAGACCCGCAGGATGGTGCGAGCCGACCAGCAGGCCCAGCTGCTGACCTCGGTCCCGGCCGTCGGCCCGATCGTGGCGCTGACCTATGCCAGTGCGATCGACGATCCGGGACGGTTCACATCATCGAAGCAGGTGGGCGCCCATTTCGGCTTGACGCCGAAGAAGCATCAGTCCGGCGAGACCGACTACACCGGCCGGATCAGCAAGATCGGCGACGGCGCGGTGCGCACGGCGCTCTACGAGGCCGCCCACATCATGCTGACCAAGCCGGTCAAGGGCTGTGCGCAATTGAAGAGCTGGGCGATGCGGATCGCCCGGCGCGCCGGCATGAGCAAGGCCAAGGTGGCGCTCGCGCGCCGGCTGGCGGTGATCATGCACCGCATGCTCGTCGATCAAACCCCCTTCAACGCCGCCGCGGCGGCAGCCTAA
>NZ_JBEGDB010000061.1:0-33647 GCF_043638955.1 Bradyrhizobium sp. 31Argb
GCGCGAAACTACTTCGCCGTCGTCGCCATTGCCGCCACTCTGCTCTGGATAAGGTAACTGTCCACACGGCCTAGCCCACCACTTCATGCCGCCGCTGCGCCTTGCGCACATACATCGCACTGTCCGCTTCTTCCAGCGCGCGGCTCGCCACGGAGTGCGGACCGAGGATCGCAACGCCGGCGGAGGCGCCCGCGCTGACGCTGCGGCCACCGAAATCGAAGGTGAGGCGATCGATCGATTGCTCCAGCGCCGCGGCCTTGGCCTTGGCGTCGGTCTCGGTCAGGTTCCACAGCAGTACCGCGAACTCGTCGCCGCCGAGCCGTCCGACCACGTCCGAGGCACGCACCTGGCTCGTTACTGTCTTCACGATCGCCTTCAGCACCGCATCGCCAGCGGTATGGCCATAGGTGTCGTTGATCGGTTTCAGGCGATCGACGTCGAGCATGACCAGCGCGCCGCTGGCGTGATAGCGCTTGATGTAGGCGATCGAGCGGTTGAGCTCGCGCTCGAAGCCGCGCCGGTTGAGGATGTCCAGCAGGAAATCGGTCTCCGCGGATGCCTGCAGTTCCGCGATCTGCGCCTCCGCCGCGGCCAGTTCCGCCTTGAGGCGGCGAATTGTCGCCTTCGCCTCGGTCAACGCAGCCGAGAGCACCTGGGCAGGTCCGGTTTGGGCAGGTGCCGCTTGGGTAAGTGCGGCTTGGGCGCGGCGAGGCGCAACCTTGCGCGCAGCCGCGCTTTTCCTTTTCGCGGCCCCGGATGCAGCCGCCCTCTTCTTCTTTTTCATAAGCATCCTTGTTGAGGCCCGCTGATGAGGCTTGCCCGCATTCACCAAGACAGGATAGTCCATTCCGGATTCCTTGCCACGCCTTGGATCAGTGACGGGCCGCTCTTATAATCCGGCCCATGCTTCTGGATTCCCGAACAGAATTGACGACATGCCCGCCGCAATAGCCATCATCATGGGAAGCCAGTCGGACTGGGAGACCATGGGCCACGCCGCCGAAACGCTCACCGCCCTCGGGGTCGCGTTTGAGGCGCGGATCATTTCCGCCCATCGCACCCCGGACCGGCTGTACGCGTTCGCCAAGGGCGCCAAGGCGGCCGGTTTCCAGGTCATCATTGCCGGGGCCGGCGGCGCCGCGCATCTGCCCGGCATGACGGCTGCGCTGACGGAACTTCCGGTGTTCGGGGTTCCCGTCGAATCAAAGGCGCTGTCGGGCGTCGATTCGCTGTATTCGATCGTGCAGATGCCGGCCGGTATCCCGGTCGGCACGCTGGCGATCGGAAAATCGGGTGCCATCAACGCGGCGCTGTTGGCAGCGAGCGTGCTCGCGCTGAACGATCCGGCGCTGGCGGCGCGCCTTGCCGCCTGGCGCAAGGAACAGACCGACGCGGTCAAGGAGCATCCGGAGGCATCGGCGTGACGGCTTCGACAAGAGTGAAGCTGAAGCCGGGTGATACCATCGGAATTCTCGGCGGCGGACAATTGGGCCGGATGCTGGCGATGGCCGCGGCGCGGCTCGGCCTCAAATGCCAGGTGTTCTCGCCGGATCCGGATTCGCCCGCCTTCGACGTGGTGCAGCACGCGACCTGCGCGGAATTTGCCGACGTCGAGGCGCTCGAACTGTTCGCCAATGACGTCGACATCATCACCTATGAATTCGAGAACGTGCCGTCCGCGACCGCCCTGGTGCTGGCGGCGCGCCGCCCGGTGCTGCCGTCGCAGAAGATCCTCGAGACCACGCAGGACCGGCTGATCGAGAAGGATTTCATCACCAGGCTCGGCATCGGCACCGCCGATTATGCCGATGTCTCCTCGGTCGAAACGCTGCGCGCCGGCATCGCGCGCATCGGCCTTCCCGCCGTGATCAAGACGCGCCGCTTCGGCTATGACGGCAAGGGCCAGGCGATGATCCGCGAGGGCGACGACATCGACCAGCTCTGGGAAGACCTCGGCACCAAATCCGCCATTCTCGAAGCCTTCGTGCCATTCGAACGCGAAATCTCCGTGATCGCCGCGCGCTCCTCGGACGGTCACGTCGAATGTTTCGACGTCACCGAGAACGAGCACCGCGATCACATCCTGAAGATCTCGCGCGCGCCGGCGGCGATCCCGGCCGAGCTCGCCGTGCAGGCGCGATCGATTGCGGAGAAGATCGCGCACGCGCTGAACTATGTCGGCGTGCTCGCGGTCGAAATGTTCGTAGTGGCGGGCAAGGACGGACCGACCGTGCTGGTCAACGAGATCGCGCCGCGGGTCCACAATTCCGGACATTGGACGCTCGACGGCGCCTCGATCTCGCAATTCGAGCAGCACATCCGCGCCATCGCCGGCTGGCCGCTCGGCAAACCGATCCGCCATGGCGCGGTGACCATGACCAACCTGATCGGCGACGACATCCTGAGCTATGAGGAATGGCTGACAGTGCCCGGCGCAACCGTGCACCTCTACGGCAAGGGTCCGCCGCGGCCCGGCCGCAAGATGGGCCATGTCACTGAAGTAGCGCCACCGAAGTAGCGCCGGCAGGCAACAAATAGCGGCCCGCCGGCAAAGTCTTAAATCAGAAATTGATCAAGCCTGTCGTACGCCTTCGACGACGCCGGTCGGCTCTTCGCTGAGCCAGCGATAGAGCACCCCGCCGAGCGCGCCGCCGATCAACGGCGCCACCCAGAACAGCCAGAGCTGCGCCAGCGCCCATCCTCCGACGAACAATGCCGGCCCGGTGCTGCGCGCCGGATTCACCGAGGTGTTGGTGACGGGAATGCTCACGAGATGGATCAGCGTCAATGCGAGCCCGATCGCGAGCGGCGCAAAGCCCGCAGGCGCCCTGCCATGGGTCGCGCCCATGATGATGAACAGGAACATCATCGTCATCACCACCTCGGTGATGAAGCCGGACAACAGGCTGTACTGCCCGGGCGAATGCGCGTCATAGCCGTTGGAGGCAAAGCCCTTGGCGAGGTCGAAGCCGGGCGCACCGCTCGCGATCAGATAGAGCACTCCCGCGGCGACGATCGCACCGATCACCTGCGCGATCACATAGGGCAGGATCTGGCCAACGGGAAAACGTCCGCCGGCGGCAAGACCGACGGTGACGGCCGGATTGAGATGGCAGCCGGACACATGGCCGATCGCATAGGCCATGGTGACGACGCTCAATCCGAACGCCAGTGACACACCGACCAGGCCAATTCCGACTTGCGGAAAGCCAGCGGCGATCACGGCGCTGCCGCATCCCGTAAATGTGAGCCAGAACGTCCCGATCGCCTCGGCGGCATATTTTTGTGTGTCCATACCAGTTCTCCTGTTATTTTGTTTCCCGGAGCGGGCAAAAGCTGCGGTAGCGGCCAAGCATTTGGCGTCGAATCACCCCAATCAGGGCCGCTAAGTGGCAATTCTGCCCTATTTCGTGGCTTTACTTGGCCCTTGCCGCTGCTTCACTGGTGGACATTTGCGATTTTGTCTGCTACATGCGCGCCCCTAGGCTGAAAGTCTGGCCTTTTTGCCGACCTTGGCTTTTCCAGATTTCCGAACCGACCAATCGAAAAGAGGATGCCGCGTGCAGGTTCTCGTCCGCGATAACAATGTCGATCAAGCCCTGAAGGCGCTCAAGAAGAAGATGCAGCGCGAGGGCATTTTCCGCGAGATGAAGCTCCGCGGCCACTATGAGAAGCCTTCCGAGAAGAAGGCCCGCGAGAAGGCCGAAGCCGTGCGCCGCGCCCGCAAGTTGGCGCGCAAGAAGCTGCAGCGCGAAGGCCTGTTGCCGATGAAGCCGAAGCCGGTGTTCGGCGCCGGCGCAGGTGGTGATCGCGGCGCTGGTGGACGTGGCGGCCCGGGCGCTGGACGCGGTCCGCGCTGATCGCACCTTTATAAAAAGTCGGAAATGAGAACGCGGGCCTGACCGGTCCGCGTTTTGCTTTTTGGCCGGTGCATTTTGCACCGCGGCCAGCTACCAATACGGAATTGCAGACGCGAGCATTTCCATTACGCGAGCAGTTCGGTTGATGGTGTTTCCGGCATTCCGCCCCCGCTCTGGAGCTTTCACTGTCCCGCGCCTGATGGCGCGGCCGGCGATCCTGCTTGCCGTCTTACTTGGCGTCCCCCTTGGCGTTCTCTTGGGCGGCTGCTCGTTCGATCTGGGATCATGGGGTGCCGGCAACGACAAACCCAAGCAGGCCGCCACCGAAAAGCCAACCGGCAGCGTCAGTACCCAGAATGTCAGCGACTCCAAGGAGCACGCGACGCGGGGCCAGGAATTCGCGCGATCCTTCAAAACCGAACAGGCACTCGCCGAATTCGAACAGGCGCTCGGGCTCGACCCCTACAACACGCAAGCGCTCTATGGCCGCGGCCTGATCTACCAGGGCCAGAACCAGCACCAGCAGGCGATCGAGGATTTCACTGCGGCGAGCGGCCTGGCGCCACAGCGCGTCGAGCCGTTGCTGGCGCGCGCCAACAGCTATCTCGCCCTCAACAAGGCCAAGGAAGCGACCGCCGATCTTGACGAAGCGGTGCAGGCCGATCCGAACAGCGCCCAGGCCTGGACGGTGCGCGGCGAGGCCTATGAGCGGCTCGGCGACAAGAGCAAGGCAGCAGCTTCATACAGCCGGGCGGTAGCATTGCGGCCCAGGGACGACGCCGCGCGCAGCGGCCTCGCGCGCACCGGCGGTTAGCTTCGAGTCGTAGCCCGGATGGAGCGCAGCGCAATCCGGGGCTCAACTGGCCACACGGCGTGATCCCGGATTGCGCTGCGCTCCATCCGGGCTACAGGCAAGCGATCAAATTCAGCTATTTCGGCAGGACCGCGTGGAATACCGACTTCGCAGCCGACAGCATATCGTCGCCGATCGTCGGGCGCTCCTTGGCCGGCTCCGCCGCTGCCGCGTCGGCGCGTAGATCTAGCGGCGGACGCGAGGTCGGAATGTCGGCCGGCGGCGTCGGACGGTTCGGATCGTCAGCCGCGCTTGCGGCATAAGGCGGACGCGGCTGGGAGGTCTGGCCGAAGGTCTCGCTCGGCGGCGTCGAAACCATGATCGGTGGCGGCAACGGCCGCACCACTGACGGTGCGGTCGCGACGCGAGGCGCTTCAGGTGCACGCGCCGTCTCCGGCGCACGAGAGCCGCCCTCGGCGGTGCCGCGCAACCGCTCGATCGCGGCGCGCGCGAGGTCGTTGGCGTCACGATGCTCGTCCGATACGGCCGCAGCTTCGGCTGGCGGCGAGGCGGGCGTAGCGGCGGGCACGGTAGCAGGCTGCTGCGCCGGCGCGGGCGTCACCTTGGCGACGGCCTTTTCGCGTTCGCGCGGTGCGGGCTGATGGCGACGGAGCTCGGCGGGCGGAATGCTTGCGGTCTCGGCGGGCGCTTCGGCGGGTTTGCTCTCGGTCGCCTTCTCGGCCGGCCTCTCGGTCACCGTAGCCTTCTCGGACGCCGTGCGCTCCATCAATGTGCGCTCGGACATGCCCTTGGCCTTCACGCCAGCTTCGGGGAGATTGGAGACCTCGGCGGGCTTTTCGACCGGCTTGCTCGCGGCGGCCGCCTTTGGCTGAGCGGTCGAAACAGCGGCGGCGGCCGGCGCCTCCGGCTTGGCTACGATGTAGTGGTTAACGATGTAGGCCCCGATGACGGTCGCAGCCACCGAGGGTAAGATATCGACGACAAATTTCGTCAGGTATTTCAGCATTGCCAACCACTCCCCGCCGCGGCGTTAGATGCGGGAACTTTGAGGCACATTGAGGGATCAACTGCGACGGATCAATGGCAACCGGCCGGTTCCGGCGATCACGGATGCTTACGGCTTGAGTTCAATCTCGAGGAAGACGATCTCCGTAGAGGTTTCGTTAAGCACATCGTGCTCCACCCCCGCCTTCCGGAAATACGACTTGCCGGCGCCGAGCTGGGCATTCGACCGCTCGCCACTGGGCGCCACGATGGTCATCTCGCCCGCGGTCACGGGCACGATCACATAGTCCATCTCATGGATATGACGCCCGGTCGCACTGCCCGGCGCCAGCCGCCACTCCGTGACGCGGACCTCGGGGGTGTCGACCTGGACGTCGGATTTGGCGGCAAGCATCGTCATCGTCTCCTATGGCACGAATTCCAGGAACAAGAATACGGCAAATACCACCAGATGCACCAAGCCGAACAGGATGTTGGTGCGGCCGGTGCCGAAGGTCAGCATGCTCAAGAGGAAGGTCAGGAACAGCAGCACCGTGCTCTGGGCGCTGAGCCCGAGTACAAGTTCTTTGTCCAGCAGGTAGGTGGCAATGCCGACCGCCGGGATCGTCAACCCGATCGTGGCAAGCGATGAACCCAGCGCAAGATTGATGCTCTTCTGCAAATCATTATTGCGGGCGGCCGAAGCCGCGGCGACGGCCTCCGGCATGAGGATGAGAAGCGCGACCACCAGGCCCGCGAAGGCTGCCGGCGCACCGATCATCGCCGCGGTGGCATCGATGACGAGCGAGAATTTCTTTGACAGCAGCACGACGGCCAGAAGGGAAACCAGGAGCAACGGAACACTGAGCGCCAGCACTGCGCCCGATGACTTCTTCGGCGCCTCGGCATCATTTGCGGACTCGACGACGAAGTAATCGCGGTGCCGCATGGTCTGGATGTAGAGAAAGACGCCGTACAAAGCGAGCGTGACAATGTCGACAAAGCCCAGTTGCGTGGCCGAATAGACCGGCCCGGGCGTCGCCAACGTATAATTCGGCATGACCAGCGTTATCGTCGCCAACACGAACAACACGCTGAGATAAAGGTTGGCACCGGAAACCTGGAAATCCTGCTCTCGATAATGCAACCCGCCGATGAAGATGCAAAGCCCGACCAGGCCGTTGCAGACGATCATCACGACTGCAAACACGGTGTCACGGGCCAGGGCCGGCTGCGGCTTGTCGCCCAGCATGATCGTGGTGATCAGCGCCACTTCAATGATCGTCACCGCTAGCGTCAGCACCAAGGTGCCGAAAGGCTCGCCGACCTCTTCGGCGATCACCTCGGCATGATGGACTGCCGCGAACACCGTGCCGAACAGGATGGCCAGCAGGATCGCGGCGAGGAGCCATCCGCTAGGAGATGGGCTGAACACCCATCCGACGGCTGTCGCCGCAGCGAACAGTGCCATCGCCAGCGCCGGGAAAATCCATGCCGTATGCGGCATCGGACCGTGTGCGCTCATGAACTCCCCCTCCACTGCTCGAGGAGCTCCAACATACGGCACTCAGTGAACGCTAAGAACAGGGGCGATCGGCAGAAGGGTGAGAAGCAGGAACAGTGGTATCAACACTCCGCCCGCAAACAAAAGATAGCCAAAGAAGCTCGGCATTTTGACACCGCGCTCGTTCGCGATCGCCGCCACCATGAAGTTTGGCGCGTTTCCGATATAGGTGAGCGCCCCCATGTAGACGGCGCCCATGGAGATCGCAGCCAGCGTCCCCGACAATTCCCCCATCAATCGCTGCGGATCACCGCCGGCGACCTCGAAGAACAGCAGGTAGGTCGGAGCATTGTCGAGGAACGCCGACATCAGCCCGGTGAACCAGAAATAGGGAACCTCCCGCGGAGCACCGTTGGGCTCGGTGACGGCGGACAATAGCCAGGCAAAGGACCCGTCGTGCCCTGCATGCAGCATCGCCAGCACCGGGATGATCGCGGCGAAGATACCGGCAAACAGCTTGGCGACCTCCCGGATCGGCTCCCAGTTGAAGCCGTTCGCCTCGCGATGTTCGTCCGGGGTGAGCCACAGTGAAAGCAGCGCGATCACGACCAGAAGGCCGTCGCGCACCAGGTTCTGCAGCTCCAGCCTTGTGCCGAGAACGTCGAAAGCTATCCCCGGCCGCCAGGTCGCCGACATCAGGATGCTGGCAATGATGGCGGCGATCAGTGGCAGATTCATCAGGCCGTGAACCCGGATCGGCGCCGCTCCGCCTGGCGGCGCAGCCGGTTCTTTGCGGAAGAGCCAGAGATCGAGCCCGACAAAGACGAGCAGCAGGATGCCGGCCACGACCGCGGTCTGCGGCCAGATGTTCCTCGTGGTCCAGAAGAACTCGACGCCGTGCAGAAATCCGACGAACAGCGGCGGGTCCCCGAGCGGACTGAGCGCGCCGCCGACATTGGCAACGAGAATGATGAAGAACACGATGACGTGCGCGTTACGGGGCCGCGGCAGGTTGGCGCGGATCAGCGGGCGGATCAGGATCATGGCGGCACCGGTGGTGCCGACGACGCTCGCCATCATCGTACCCAATGCAAGAACCGACGTATTGGTCCAAGGCGTGCCCCTCATGTCGCCGGTCACCAGGATCCCGCCGGCAACGGTATGGAGCGCGAACAACAGCACGATGAAGCTCAGATATTCGCCGAGCATCGCATGCACGAAGCTCTCTAGCATGGCTGCGCCTCCGGCGACCCAGGCGAGCGAGGCGAGCGTCAGCGCCGACCAGGCGGCGGCGATCTTGCCGTAATGGTGATGCCAGAATTTCGGGAACAGCAGCGGCCCAAGCGCGATCGACAGCAGCAGGCCGGCGAACGGAAGGGCAAATGGCCAGGTCATCGCCGCGCCGTCGAGCGCCGCCGCGGCGCGCGCCTGCCCCGGCAGCAGCACCAACGCCGATAGGACGAGCACACCATGCCATTTCTTCATTCCACACCTACAAACCGCCAATGAACTGCCGCGCCGTTTCGATTGCGCCATAGTAGTCGAGATTGTCGTGGCCGCCGCCAGCCAATCGAACGAACCGCTTTGGCTCATGCGCCAGCGTGAACAGACGCTCTCCGAACATGATCGGTATCACGGCATCGTCGGTGCCGTGCATGACAAGCAGCGGCGCATTGACGCGCGCAATGCGCTCGTCGGAGCGGAACTGATCGCGCATCAACCAGCGCACCGGCACGAGCGGGAATGCCGCACCGGCAATGTCGACCGTCGAGGTATAGGGCGCCTCCAGGATCAACTTGCCGATCGGCTGTTCCGCAGCCAGTGCGACCGCAACGCCGGTACCGAGCGAAAATCCCCAGACCACGATTCGGTCCGCGGCGTAGCGCGCCGTGGTGAAGGCGTAAGCAGCAGCAGCATCCAGCAGAATGCCGCGCTCGCTCGGATATCCGCTCGAGCCGGCATAGCCGCGGTAGGAAAGCGCGACCAGGCCGGTACCGTCAGACGTCATGGCGCGGAAACGGCTAACTCGCCCGGCGAGAAAATCGCCATTGCCGGGAAAATACAGGATCACGGGATGGCCGGGCTTTGCCGGCACGTGCCAGACGATGACCTTTTCGCCATCGCCGGTGGTGAGGACATGTTCCTCGGCTTCAGGAAAGCCGGCCGCCTCCGGTGAGGTTCGCTCCCGCGTCGGAATCGGAAACAGCATCGCGCGCTGCTTGACAAACAGCAGCGCGAGCGCTCCGAGATAACCGACTGCAGCGACGATCAGGAGCCATTTCGGGACGAGCATCGCTGCCCGCAAGCGGCCTCACATCGCCTTGACGATGCTCTCGGTGACCTTCTTGGCATCGCCGAGCAGCATCATGGTGTTGTCGCGATAGAACAGCGGATTGTCGATGCCGGCATAGCCCGAGGCCAGCGAGCGCTTGATGAACATCACCGTGCCGGCCTTCCAGACCTGCAGCACCGGCATGCCGTAGATCGGTGAGGTCTTGTCCTCTTCCGCCGCCGGATTAGTGACGTCGTTGGCGCCGATCACGAAGGCGACGTCAGCCTGGGCGAATTCGGAGTTGATGTCCTCCAGTTCGAACACCTCGTCATAGGGCACGTTGGCTTCCGCCAGCAGCACGTTCATGTGGCCGGGCATGCGGCCGGCGACCGGGTGAATCGCGTATTTCACCTCGACGCCTTCCTTCTTCAGGATGTCGGCCATCTCGCGCAGCGCGTGCTGGGCCTGCGCCACCGCCATGCCATAGCCGGGCACGATGATGACCTTCGAGGCGTTCTTCATGATGAAGGCAGCATCGTCAGCAGAACCCAGCTTGGCCGGCTTCTGCTCGCCGGTCCCGCCAGAGGCCGCCGCGGTCTCGCCGCCGAAGCCGCCGAGGATGACCGAGATGAAGGACCGGTTCATCGCGTGGCACATGATATAGGACAGGATCGCGCCGGAGGAGCCGACCAGCGCGCCGGTGATGATCAGCGCCGAATTGCCGAGCGTGAAACCAATGCCGGCCGCGGCCCAGCCCGAGTAGGAGTTCAGCATCGAGATCACGACCGGCATGTCGGCGCCGCCGATCGGGATGATCATGAGCACGCCGAGCGCCAGCGCGATGATCGTGATCAGCCAGAAGTCGACCGCGCTGCCCGACATCACCAGGCCGACGATGAAGAACACCAGCGCCAGGGCGAGCGCGATGTTGATGAGGTGACGGAACGGCAGGATGATCGGCGCGCCGCTCATCCGCGCCGACAGTTTCAGGAATGCGATCACCGAGCCGGTGAAGGTCAGCGCGCCGATGGCGACGCCGAGCGACATCTCGATCAGGCTCTGGGTGTGGATATTGCCGGGCGTGCCGATGTCGAAGGCCTCGGGCGCATAGAACGCGCCGGCGGCGACCAGCACCGCGGCCATGCCGACCAGCGAGTGGAACGCGGCGACCAGTTCGGGCATCGAGGTCATCGGCACCCGCCGCGCGATCACGGCGCCGATCGCACCGCCGATGGCGACGCCGAGCACGACCAGCAGCCAGGCGACGCCGTCGGCCGGCGGATGGCTCGCGAGCGTGGTCAGAATCGCGATCGCCATGCCGATCATGCCGAACAGGTTGCCCTGCCGCGAGGTGGCGGGGCTCGACAGCCCCCTCAGCGACAGGATGAACAGCACACCCGCCACGAGATACAACAATGCAGAGAGATTGGCGTTCATCTCAGGTCCCCCGTCCTGTCATCATCCGCGAAGGCGGATGATCCAGTAATCCGAAATCGTCGTGCTTCGACGAAACGTCACGGCGTACTGGATGCCCCGCCTGCGCGGGGCATGACGACATCTGTTCGAAACTTCCCATGGCCGCTTACTTGGACTTCTTCTTGTACATCGCCAGCATGCGCTGGGTGACAAGGAAGCCGCCGAAGATGTTCACGCAGGCGAAGATCAGCGCCACGAAGCCGAAGCCACGCGCCCAGCCCGAGCCGCTCGAGATCATGCCGACGCCGACCGCGAGCAGCGCGCCGACCACGATCACCGAGGAGATCGCGTTGGTGACGCTCATCAGCGGCGTATGCAGCGCGGGGGTCACCGACCACACCACGAAATAGCCGACGAACACGGCCAGCACGAAAATGGAAAGCCGGAATACGAAGGGATCGACGGCCTGCGCGATATGCTCCATGGCTTCTCTCCTTAAGCTTTCGGCTGGAAGTTCGGATGGATGACGGCGCCGTCCTTGGTCAGCGCGGTGGATTTCACCAGTTCGTCATCCCAATTGACGGCAAGCGCCTTGTTCGCCTTGTCGACCAGCGTCTCGATGAAAGCCAGCAGGTTGCGGGCATAGAGACCTGAGGCGGAGGCCGCGACACGGCCCGCGACGTTGGTATAGCCGACGATCTTGATGCCATCGACGTCGACGACCTCGCCGGCCTTCGCGCCCTCGACATTGCCGCCGCGTTCGACGGCGAGATCGACCAGCACTGAGCCCGGCCGCATCGATTTGACCATGTCCGCGGAGACGAGCATGGGCGCCGGGCGGCCGGGGATCAGCGCCGTCGTGATCACGACGTCCTGCTTCTTGATGTGCTCGGCGGTGAGCGCGGCCTGCTTGGCCTGGTACTCCTTGGACATCTCCTTGGCGTAGCCGCCCGCGGTCTGCGCGTTCTTGAACTCCTCGTCCTCGACCGCGAGGAATTTGGCGCCGAGGCTCTCCACCTGCTCCTTGGTCGCCGGACGCACGTCGGTCGCGGTGACGATGGCCCCTAACCGGCGCGCGGTCGCGATCGCCTGCAGGCCGGCGACGCCGACGCCCATCACGAACACTTTCGCGGCGGGGATCGTGCCGGCCGCGGTCATCATCATCGGAAAGGCGCGGCCAAAGGCTTCGGCGCCCTCGATCACCGCGCGGTAGCCGGCGAGGTTCGCCTGCGAGGACAAAACGTCCATCACCTGCGCGCGGGTGATGCGCGGCATCAACTCCATCGCAAAGGCCGAAATGCCGGCATCCGCCATCGCCTTCAGCGCGGCGTCATTGCCGTAGGGGTCCATGATGGCGATGACGAGAGCGCCGCGCTTGTATTTCGAGAGTTCGGACGCCTCCGGCCGCTTCACCTTGATGACGATGTCGGCATCCTTCACCGCATCCGCGTTCACCGTGGCGCCCACGGCGGTGAATTCCGAATCCGGCAGGCCCGACTTGATGCCCGCGCCCGGCTCGACCGCGATCTCGGCGCCGAGCGCCTTGAGTTTCTTGATAGTGTCAGGGGACGCGGCGACCCGCGGTTCGGACGGGTCGATTTCCTTGGCAACGGCAATCTTCATAAGGCCTCCGGCGGCGCGGGACAGCGCACGCAAGCAAACTTAGCGTTACTCCCGCAACGTTGGATACCGGTTTTGGGACCGGTTTGAATGCAATTTTTTTGAGCACCGCCGGCATTGGCGGCGCGGCCGGCGAGAGATCAGACCAGGAAGAAGGCCATCAGGATGAGAATGAGGGCGACCGTCGCGGTGCCGTACTTGACCAGCATGATGAAGCCTTCATAGGTCCGCTCATGCTCGATGTAGTCGTTGCCGTCGGCGGTGGTGTAAGCCACTTCGCTATGGTTTGCCATCGGTGTCCCCAGTCATCAAACGTCTGAATTTCAGCCGTGCCATAGCGCAAAGCCGCGAACAGGGCAACGCCGCCTCGCCTATCGCCTCATTCGGAAGGCCAATTATCCCGGATCCAGCGGGTGAGGCTTTCCTCGGAGACCTCCCCGGCCGCGAGCGACAGAATTATTGATGTCGCGTGCGCCGGGTCAGGACTGAAGCTGACGCCATTCTTGATGAGAAACGTCATCATCGCCATAAAGGCAATACGCTTGTTCCCATCGATAAAGGCGTGGTTCTTGGCGAGGCCAAACGCATAGGCTGCCGCCAGCTCAGCCAAAGAGGCCTGCTCGTAGCTCCATTTGTTGACCGGGCGCTCCAGCGCCGATCGCAGCATGCCTTCGTCGCGTAGCCCGGGGGCGCCGCCGAAGCGACGAAGTTGACGGGCGTGGATGGCGATTGCTTGCTCATAGGTGATCCAAAGCGGCTCTTCCGGCTCGCTCATTCCCAACTTCCGTTATTTTGCGAGCGCCGCCAGCGTATCGCGATACTTGTCCATGACCTCATCTGCGACTTCCATCGTCCGTTCAAAATCCGGATCGTAGGGAAGCGCCTGGAAGCCGCCTCCCGGAAGCTCGGTGACATGCAGTTGCTGACCGCGCTTCAGGTCGAGCCGCTGCATCAGCTCGCGAGGAAGCAGCAGGCCATCGGAATTCCCGATCTTTTTGATCTCGATTTTCATCAGAAATTTGCCTTTCGAGTTGCGCACAGTCGCGCCGATTTCTTGTAAGAGCTTCAAAAAACAACATAATTTTCATACCTCAATGCACGTTATACATCAGTATAACGCGTTCTAAAACCTCGGTCAACAGATGTTTTACGCCCTGGCCCTTCAGCCCATCGCTTCGAGTTCGTCGATCATGCCCGAGATCACCGACAGCCCGCCGTCCCAGAACTTGGGGTCCTTGGCGTCGAGGCCGAACGGCTTGAGCAGTTCCGAATAGTGCTTGGTTCCGCCGGCTGCGAGCATGTCGAGATAGCGTTCCGCAAAGCCGTCGGAGGCGTGCTCGTAGACCGCATAGAGCGAGTTCACCAGGCAGTCACCGAACGCATAGGCGTAGACGTAGAACGGCGAATGGATGAAATGCGGGATATACATCCAGAAATTCTCATAGCCCGGCTTGATTTCGATCGCCGGCCCTAGGCTCTCGTTCTGCACGGAAAGCCAGATCTGGCCGATCCGCTCGGCGGTCAATTCGCCGTTCTTGCGCTCGGTGTGCACCGCGCGCTCGAACGAATAGAACGCGATCTGCCGCACCACGGTGTTGATCATGTCCTCGACCTTGCCAGCGAGCAGCGCCTGGCGCTGCTTGGCGCTCTTGGTCTCGGACAAAAGGCGCTTGAAGGTCAGCATTTCCCCGAACACGCTCGCGGTCTCCGCGAGCGTCAGCGGCGTTGGCGCCATCAGGGCGCCGTTCTTTGCCGCCAGCACCTGATGCACGCCATGGCCTAGCTCGTGCGCGAGCGTCATCACGTCGCGCGGCTTGCCCTGATAGTTCATCAGCACGTAAGGGTGCGCTGACGGCGTGGTCGGATGCGAGAAGGCGCCGGGCGCCTTGCCCGGCCTGACCGGCGCATCGATCCAGCGGTCGGTGAAGAAGCGCTCGGCGATCGCGGCCATGTCGGTGGAAAAACCGCGATAGGCCGATAGCACCATGTTGCGCGCCTCGGGCCAGGCGATCGTGCCGGTCGCGGCAAAGGGCAATGGCGCGTTGCGGTCCCAATGCGGCAGCTTCTTCTTTTTGAACCAGCCCGCCTTCAGCCGGTAGTAGCGATGCGACAGTTTCGGATAGGCGGCGCGCACGGACGCGACCAGCGCATCCACGACCTCGCGCTCGACGCGGTTGTTGAGATGGCGGGAATCGGCGACATCCTGGAAGCCGCGCCAACGGTCGGAAATCTCCTTGTCCTTGGCGAGCGTGTTGGTGACAAGCGCGAAGGTGCGCTCATTGGCCTTGAAGGTTTTCGCCAGCGCCTCCGCCGCCGCCTTGCGCTTTACGCCATCGCGGTCCTGCAGGAAATTGAGCGTCGGCTCGATCGCGAGTTCCTTGGCGCCGACCTTGAAGCGCAGGCCGGCGATGGTCTGGTCGAACAGCCGGTTCCAGGCGGCATAGCCGCTCTGCGACTTCTCGTGGAAAAGCTGCTCGATGCGATCCTCGAGTTGATACGGCTTCTCCTTGCGCAGATCCTCGATCCAGGGCCGGTAATATGCGAGCTCTTCCGCCTGCATCGCGCGCTCGATCACATCATCGTCAATGCGGTTGAGCTCGAGCGCGAAGAACAGAAGATGCGTCGAGGCAGCCGTCAGGCGCTCTGAAACATCGCCGTAAAATTTCGTGATCGCGGGATCGACGCTGTCGCCGGCATGCACCAGGCCGGCAAAGGAGCCGAGCCGGCCGGCGAGATCGTCGATCGCTTCATAGCGTCGCACGGCTTCCGCGAGCCACTTTCCGCCATCTTCCCGCGCCGTATGTTCCGCGAGCTTGCCCCTGTGGTCGGTCTCAAACGCGACGCAATCTGCATCCATCTTCGCAAGGTCGCGCGCGACTTCCGGTGCGTCGATGCCGGAATAGAGATCGACGAGATTCCATTCCGGCAATTTGCCGGTCTTGCCCGCGGTCTTCTTCGCGGCGGACTTGTTTGCAGCGGATTTGGCATTGGCCGGCTTGCGTTGCGTTGGTTTGCGGAGAGCGGAGGAGCGCGAGGTCATCTTGCTGGTAACCTGTGTTCAATCGGAGATGCGGCGGCGAAATGTGCGGGGATGGGCAACGTTTAAGAGGGCGTTAATCGGCTTCGGCGAGAGTGCCCCGATTCGAGACAGATAAGCGTAACGCGCGGGGAAAACCATGGTTGCCACCATTTTGATTGCCGATGATGACGCAGTACAGCGCCGTCTGGTTGAAAACATGGTGCAAAAATGCGGCTACCAGCCCCTCGTAGTCGACAGCGGCGACGATGCCATCGCCGCACTCACCGCCCAGGAAAACCAGACCATCGATGCGGTCGTGCTCGACCTCGTGATGCCCGGCCTCGACGGCTTGGGCGTGCTCGCAAAGATTCGTGACGCTGGTTTGAACGTCCCCGTCATCGTGCAGACCGCACATGGCGGCATCGACAACGTGGTCTCGGCGATGCGCGCCGGCGCCCAGGATTTCGTCGTCAAGCCGGTCGGCTTCGAGCGGCTGCAGGTATCCTTGCGCAACGCGCTGAACACTTCTGCACTCAAGGGTGAATTACAGCGCATCCGCCACAGCCGCGAGGGGCGGCTCACGTTCACCGACGTCATCACCCGCAGCGAAGCGATGACAAGCGTGCTGCGCACCGCGCAGAAGGCCGCCTCATCAGCCATTCCGGTATTGATCGAAGGCGAATCCGGCGTCGGCAAGGAATTGTTCGCCCGCGCCATCCACGGCAGCAGCGAGCGCAAATCGAAGCCGTTCGTCGCGGTGAACTGCGGTGCGATCCCCGACAATCTCGTGGAGTCGATCCTGTTCGGCCATGAGAAGGGCGCGTTCACCGGCGCCACCGAACGCCACATGGGCAAGTTCGTGGAAGCCCATGGCGGCACACTCTTCCTCGACGAGGTCGGCGAACTGCCGCTGACCGCGCAGGTGAAGCTCTTGCGTGCGCTGCAGGAGGGCACGGTGGAAGCCGTCGGCGGCCGCAAGCCTGTGAAGGTCGACGTCCGCATCATCTCCGCCACCAACCGCAGATTGCTCGAACTGGTGAAAGCCGGCCAATTCCGCGAGGACCTATTCTACCGCCTGCACGTCTTGCCGCTGACGATTCCTCCGCTGCGGCAGCGGCGCGAAGACATCCCGCATCTGCTGCGGCATTTCCTCGCGCGCTTCAACGCCGAGGAAAACCGCAACATCACCGGCATCAGCGGCGAGGCGATGGCGCATCTTTCGC
Organism: Bradyrhizobium sp. 31Argb; assembly: GCF_043638955.1. Lineage (NCBI taxonomy): Bacteria > Pseudomonadati > Pseudomonadota > Alphaproteobacteria > Hyphomicrobiales > Nitrobacteraceae > Bradyrhizobium > Bradyrhizobium sp. 31Argb. The sequence continues at coordinate 16,713 of NZ_JBEGDB010000061.1, forward strand.
AGCTCGATTGGCCCGGCAACATCCGCCAGCTCGAGAACACGGTGTATCGCGCCGTGGTCATGAGCGATGGCGACCAGCTTGACCTCGCCGACTTCCCGCAGGTCACCGCGCATCAACTTGCCGACCCGAATCCGGCGCATGGCGAGCCGCTGATCGTCGCCCCGTCGACGGCGCCCGCGATGGTATCGGGTAATGATATACCAATCGCTCCGTTGCCTGCCGCGGGCAGCCTCTCGATGCTGACCAGCAGCGGCGACGTGCGGCCACTGGAAGAGATGGAGAACGAGATCATCCGCTTCGCGATCTCGCATTATCGCGGGCAGATGTCGGAGGTCGCGCGGCGCCTAAAGATCGGCCGCTCGACGCTCTACCGCAAGATCGACGAAGCCGCGGCAAATGACTCCGCCGACGGCGCCGGCGGCACCAATTGAGCCGATCGGCGTTTATGCCCCAGAGCGGGCATTAGGTCGTGGCTTCGCATGCTCAGTCCGGAACCTATTGAACCGTGGCTTGGGGGTGACAGACAAACGGGGTGCCGCGTGGCAAAAATCGCGCAAGATCGAGTGCAAGTGGTTAATCAAGGTCAGTTTGTCGTGAGTTGCCCCGCATGGCGCTGGCTGCATGAAGGGGGCGTATGTATCGTCTGCGTTGATTTTGTTGCGTGCAGGCGTGAAGCAGTTTTGATCGAGTGAGGCCAGCGCTTCCGCGCAATCTCAGGGCATGATCCGGGAAGGTCATGCTCGAACAAATCGAGCGTGATGACGGCTCTAACGAAGCGTCATCAGGCTCCAGGACCATGATGTGAGAACTGTTCCAATGCCGGGCAGTTCGCCCCAGGGGGGTGTGACGATGCGTGACTGTTCGAAAGGCCGTACCGGATTCGACCGCGTGCTGATGGCCGTCGCCGCGACGTTCCTGACGGTCTCCGCGACCTCAGCGCTGGCCCAGTCGGACGCGCCGCGCGGCAGTGCCGCAGAACTCGCGATCGACGCCGCAATCCCGCGTCCCGAGCCTGCCAACGTTCCGCCGCCGACCGCGGCCGATATCAAGCTGGACACCACCGCCTCGGTGCCGGATGCGACGAAGGACGCCATCACGCCGAGCGAACCCGACGCCGCCACCAAAACCGCTGAGCCCAAGCTCGAATCCAAGCCGGCCGATGTCGTCACCGCGCCCGCCGCCGAACCGAAGCCGAGCGACGTGGCGAAGGACGCGCCCAAGGACACGGCGAAGGACACGGCGAAGGAGCCAGTCAAGAACGACACCGCCACGGTGACGCCTTCAGCCGGGCCCGCTCCTGCGACCGCCGCCGCTCCTGCGTCCGTCACGGCGCCTGCTCCGGCAACCGCCAACGCGCCTGTAGCCGAGCCCGCCAAAGAGCCGGTCAAGGCTGCGAGCAACGTGCCGGCGGAAGATCGGCTGGTTGCCGACAAGCTTCGCGAGACGCTGGCCAGCAAGACGCTGCGCACCTTTGACCGCAAGAACGAGCGCGCCGCGGTCGAGAAGTTCTACTCCGCGCGCGACTATGCGCCGGTGTTCACGCAAGGCGGCAAGCTGACCGCAACCGGCAAGGGCGTGATCGCGCGGCTCAAGGACGCCGCCTCCGATGGCCTCAACCCGGAAGACTATCCGGTGCCGGAGTTTGCCTTGGCCTTCTCCTCGCCCGACGCGCTGGCGGAAGCCGAGCTGAAGCTCACCGCCAGCATGCTGGATTATGCGCGTCAGGCGCAGAGCGGCCGGATGCACTGGTCGCAGGTCTCGGCCGACATCCTCTATCCCGAGCATCCGATCGATCCGTCGGAAGTCCTCGCCAACGTGACCGGCGCGAAGGACGCCTCCGCCGCGCTGGACAGCTACAACCCGCCGCACAAGCTCTACCGCGAGCTCAAGGCCAAGCTCGCCGAGTTGCGCGGCCAGGGCGATGGCCCGGCGATCGAGATCACCGAGGGGCCGGTGCTGGCCTACAAGCCCGCCACCAAAAAGCAGCCGGCGGATGTGCCGGAAGATCCGCGCGTGCCGCAGCTCCGCGCCAAGCTCGGCGTCAACGAGAATCCGGATGACACGCGTTACGACGCCAAGGTCGCCGAAGCCGTGCGCAAATTCCAGCGCAGCGTCGAGCTGAAGCCTACCGGCGTGCTGGACGATCGCACCGTGAAGGCGATCAACAGCCCGAAGCGCGACAGGCAGATCGACACCGTCATCGTCAACATGGAGCGCTGGCGCTGGCTGCCGCGCCAGCTTGGCGCGGCTTCCCTCGGCAACGCCTATGTCATCCTCAACATCCCCGACTACACGCTGCGGGTGATGCAGAACGGTGCGCCGGTCTGGACCACGCGGGTCGTGACCGGCAAGCCGGGACAGCACGCCACCCCGCTTCTGACCGAGACGATGAAGTACATCACGGTCAACCCGACCTGGAACGTGCCGCCGTCGATCATCTACAACGAATACCTGCCGGCCCTGCAGCAGGATCCGACCGTGCTGCAGCGGATGGGCCTGCGGCTCGAATACGGCCGCGACGGCTCGATTCACATCTCGCAGCCACCGGGTGAAGCGAACGCGCTCGGACGCATCCGCTTCAACTTCCCGAACAAGTTCCTGGTCTATCAGCACGACACGCCGGACAAGAACCTGTTCGGCAGGGAAGAGCGCGCCTTCAGCCATGGCTGCATGCGCGTGCAGAACCCGGACCAGTACGCTTCCGTGCTGCTCAACATCACGATGACGGACGAGCGTTTGACGCCGGAGCGGATCCGCAGCATGTATGGCTCGAGCGAGATCGACCTGAAATTCCCGACCCCGATCCCGGTCAACATCACCTATCAGACCGCGTTCGTGGACGATGCCGGCAAGTTGCAATTCCGGAAGGACGTCTATGGCCGCGACGCCGGCATGCTGGCGCTGCTCAAGAACAACCGCGGCAAGGACCTCGAATCAGTGGTGGCGCATGCGCAGCCGAACTATTCGCGCCCGAGCCGCAACAGCCTGCCGCCCGGCGTCAGCATCGCCAGCGAAAACACCAATTCCGGCCTGAACTTCTTCGAGCGGCTGTTCGGCGGCGGCCAGCCCGTGCCGCCCGCTCCGATTGGGCGCGGACAGTCGCGCGGGGTGTTCACCCGTTAATCCACCGCTCCCGGAACGCGCCAGATTCCAGAGCAAAATCAATGATCCCGCCCGCCCGGCGGGATCAATTACATTAACCATTATTCATTTGGCGCGGGTGGCGGCGCTTTTTCGCCACAGTCAACAGTTTAGGTGAGAGCCAACTTGGGAAACGGGATGGTAAATCTCGGTTAACCGTCCCGCTTTAAGAATGCGTTCACCGCCTTTCGCCGGGGTCTGCGAAAGAAAGGTCGAACGCTCGACGACTGGGTGGGCTCATCGGTGCTGGCTGTACGCACACGCCACTATAAACTGCTGTCGTTCCCGAAAGCCGGATGTCAGGTCGGGCTGACATCGCTATTGCTGCTTGCAGGCGCCGGATCGGTTCACGACGCCACCGCCTTGAACGAGACCCGCACCCTCTCCTTCCACCACACCCATTCGAACGAAGACCTCACCATCACCTTCAAGCGCGACGGCCGCTACGACGAAGACGCGCTGAAGAAGCTCAATCACTTCTTGCGCGACTGGCGCACCCAGGACGAGACCACGATGGATCGTCGGCTCTTCGACATCCTCTGGGAAGTCTATCGCGACGTCGACGGCAAGCAGCCGATCAACATCATCTCCTCCTACCGCTCTCCCGCTACTAACGCCATGCTCCGTCGCCGCTCCTCCGGGGTGGCGCGCTTCAGCCAGCACATGCTGGGGCATGCGATGGATTTCTACATTCCCGGCGTGCCGCTCGAGCAGATCCGCTATGCCGGCCTGCGCCTACAGCGTGGCGGTGTCGGTTTCTATCCGACCTCCGGCTCGCCTTTTGTTCACCTCGACACCGGCTCGATTCGCCACTGGCCACGCATGACGCATGACCAGTTGGCGAGGGTGTTCCCGGACGGCCGCACCGTCCACGTCCCCTCCGATGGCAACCCGTTGAAGGGCTATGAGCTTGCCCGCGCCGACATCGAGCGGCGCGGTAATGGCGATGGCTCGTCGTCCGGCGGCGGCAAGATCGGCGGCTTCCTGACCGCGCTGTTCACGGGCAAGCCGGCTGCCGGCAGCGACGAGGACGACGAGGGCGCAGCTACGTCGGCTGCCGTCGAGAAGCCCGCGCCCGTCCTGGCTTCCGCCAGATCTGCCGACTCCAAGTCGGCCGACCCCGTGCCGATGCCACGCGCAAAACCGCAATTCGCCTCGACGATCCAGCTCGCCGCAGCCGACGCCCAGATCGTCCCGGCCGCAAAGGCCAAGCCGGCAGCGCCGGCGCCCGCCGAGAAGTCCGAGCCGAAGCTTGAGACGCCTGCCGACATCATCAATGCCCGCGGCTTCTGGGGCGACGATCTACCGGCAGCGAAACAGGCAACCGCCGCGCAGATCGCAGCCTTCAAGGCACGCGAGGCGGTCGGTGCCACCGATCCGGTGGCCACTGCCAGCGTGTCGGAGAATTTCAACAAAGCGCTCGCCTATGCCCCGGCGAACTCGTCGGTTGACCGTAGCAATGTCGTTGCCGCCTCCGCGCCGGTCCCACGCAGCGTCCGTCCGAGCCGCAATGCCGGCGCCGCCGCAACCGAGATCAACACCGTGGTCGCCAAGGGCGCGCAAGGTCAGGGCAGCGTGATCTCGACCTCGACTCGCATCTCCGCCGCCAAGGGCAACGATCTCTGGATGCGCGTGGTGATGTTGGCGCCGAGCGCGAGCAACGCCATGCTGACCACCGTGCTCGGCGATACCGACATGACCATGATGCGCGCCCATTTCGTCAAGCCGCAGGCCGCGATCAACATGACCTTCTCAAACGATCCGATGATGGGCATGAGCTGCGACAGCTTCACCGGCTCCGCCACCGCAACGCTTCCGACGACCTCCTTCGTCGTCCGCACCGCCGCGCTGCGCTGATTCGCCTCCGCAAATTCAGTGTCGTCCCCGCGAAGGCGGGAATCCGCCGCTGTCTGACATCGAAACGGAATTCTTTCCGTCATTGCGAGCGGAGCGAAGCAATCCATGCCACCACTTGCGGAGACATGGATTGCTTCGTCGCGTTGCTCCTCGCAATGACGGCGGTGTCGGGGTCGCGCTTCGCTTGCCCGGGACGACAGGGGTGTAGTTGCGCGGCTAAGGCCTCAGATCATCCCCAGCGCTTGCATGTAGGTCTCGATGATCGTCTCCTGTTCCTGGCGCTCGTTCGGATCCTGCTTGCGCAGGCGCACGATGGTGCGCAGGGCTTTGACGTCGTATCCGTTGCCCTTGCTCTCGGCATAGACGTCGCGGATGTCGTCCGAGATCGCCTTTTTCTCTTCTTCCAGCCGCTCGATGCGCTCGATGATGGCCTTGAGCTGGTCTTTTGCGAATCGGGTCGCGGGTTCTTCTTTGACGGCAGCGGAGGTGGCCATCGGGTACTCCTGAAATGGAACTGGTGTTGAGGCGTCCTGAGCGGTATGCGCTCCTCACGCATCGCGTGTCGGAAATGACCCTCAAGTTTGGGACGCCTCCCGTCAAGGAAACGTCGCGCTCATCCACAGCGCGCCCACAAGAGATGCTGGTAGAGTCGGTGGTTACACGGTGATTCTAGTGGATACGCCGAAAATCGTAAGGGTGGGCAAAGCGCAGCGTGCCCACCTTCCTTGCACCGACCGTGAATGGTGGGCACGCTGCGCTTTGCCCACCCTACAGCTCAGTGCCCGGGGTGCGCCTTCTTCATCGCAGCCAGTTGCTCCGGCGTCGCCGTGCCCTGGTATTTTGCCTTCCACTCCTCATAGGGCATGCCGTAGACGGCCTCGCGGCTCTCATCCTTGCTGATCGCGACACCCTTGGCGTCGGCCTCTTCCTTCATCCAGTTGGAGAGGCAATTCCGGCAGAATCCGGCGAGGTTCATCAGGTCGATATTCTGGACGTCGGTGCGGTCCTGCAGATGCTGGACCAGGCGCCGGAAAACGGCGGCTTCCAGCTCGGTCCTGGTCCTGTCGTCAATGGTCATGGCCGTCATCCCGGTTTGTGATTCCCAGCATATTGATATCAGGTGGGATTCGTCACAGATTTTGCCACATCGCTGCGCAAAACAGCATGAAATCGGGTGGGATCGGCGGTTTTCGATGGCAGAAGTCCGCCTGCCTTCCGTTGACAGGCGCCGCCGAGCCACGCGAAATCGTCAATGATTCGGTGTAGCTTCGCCTCATGATCGTACTGGATTCCCTTCCCCTCCCCCCTCGTCTGCTTGCCGGTCTTCTGCCCGTGCTGGCGCTTGTGGCGGCGTGCCTGTGGACCAGCCCCGCGGCGGCCGATTTCCGGCTCTGCAACAATACCGCCAGCCGGGTCGGCATCGCGCTCGGCTACAAGGACGCCGAGGGCTGGACCACCGAGGGTTGGTGGAACATCTCCTCGCGCTCCTGCGAGACCTTGCTGCGGGGCAATCTGGTCGCGCGCTATTATTACATCTACGCGCTGGACTATGACCGCGGCGGCGAATGGTCGGGCCAGGCCTTCATGTGCTCGCGCGACAAGGAGTTCACCATTCGCGGCACCGAGAATTGCCTGGCGCGCGGCTATGACCGCACTGGCTTCTTCGAGGTCGATACCGGGGAGCAACGGGCGTGGACCGTACAACTGACGGAAGCCAACGAGCAGCCGGCGCAGAAGGTGCCGGGAATGCCGGGCGGGGTCGCACCGGGGACTCCCCCAGTGCCAGGCCTGCCCAATCCACCGGGCGGAACGCCTCCAGGCGCGTCTGGTCTACCTCCAGCCGCACCGCCCGGAAGCAAGCAATGAGAAGACTACGTCGGATCAAGATCCTCGCGACCTTGGGTCCCGCCTCCTCCGACAGCGCAATGATCCGCAAGCTGTTCGAGGCCGGCGCCGACCTCTTTCGCATCAACATGAGCCACACCCCGCATGACAAGATGCGGGACCTTGTGAAGACCATCCGCAATGTCGAGTCCAGCTACGGCCGGCCGATCGGCATCCTAGTCGACCTGCAGGGGCCCAAGCTCCGGCTCGGCGCCTTTGCCGAGGGCTCAGTGCAGCTCAACAACGGCCAGAGCTTCGTGCTCGATTCCGACAAGACGCCGGGCGACAGCACCCGCGTCAACCTCCCGCATCCGGAGATCCTGGCGGCACTGCGGCCCGGCCACGCGCTATTGCTCGATGACGGCAAGGTGCGGCTGATTGCGGAAGAGACCTCGCCCGACCGCGCGGTGACGCGCGTGGTGATCGGCGGCAAGATGTCGGACCGCAAGGGCGTCAGCCTCCCCGACACCGACCTGCCGGTGTCGGCGATGACGCCGAAGGACCGCGCCGATCTCGAGGCCGCGCTGACGACGGGCATCGACTGGATCGCACTGTCCTTCGTGCAGCGCGCCGAGGACGTCCACGAGGCCAAGAAGATGATCCGCGGCCGCGCCGCCGTCATGGCGAAGATCGAGAAGCCGCAGGCGATCGACCGGCTGGCCGACATCATCGAGGCATCCGATGCGCTGATGGTCGCGCGCGGCGATCTCGGCGTCGAGCTGCCGCTGGAGCGCGTGCCGAGCCTGCAGAAGCAGATGACGCGGATGGCGCGCCGCGCCGGCAAGCCGGTGGTGGTCGCGACCCAGATGCTGGAATCGATGATCCAGGCGCCGGTGCCGACCCGCGCCGAGGTCTCCGACGTCGCCACCGCCGTCTATGAAGGCGCGGATGCAATCATGCTCTCGGCGGAATCGGCTGCCGGCAAATATCCGGTGGAAGCGGTCACCACCATGAACCGCATCGGCGAGGAAGTGGAACGCGACCCGACCTATCGCGGCGTGCTCACCGCGCAGCGCGCCGAGCCGGAGCAGACGGTGGGCGATGCGATCGCGGATGCCGCGCGCCAGATCGCCGAGACGCTCGACCTCTCGGCGATCATCTGCTGGACCTCGTCAGGCTCGACCGCGATCCGCGTCGCGCGCGAACGGCCCAAGGTGCCGGTCGTTGCGATCACGCCGAACCTGGCGACGGGCCGCAAGCTCTCGGTCGTGTGGGGCGTGCATTGTGTCGTCGCCGAGGACGCGCGCGACCAGGACGACATGGTCGACCGCGCCAACTCCATCGCGTTCAGGGATGGCTTTGCCCGCGCCGGCCAGCGCGTGATCATCGTCGCCGGCGTCCCCCTCGGCATCCCCGGCACCACCAACATGGTCCGAATCGCCTCCGTCGCGCCCCAAAGCGACACGGAGAAGTGACGGGCGTTCGTACGGCGCATAACCTCGTAGGGTGCGCAAAGCGCAGCGTGCCCACCATTCCGGAACGCAACTGTCGACAGATGGTGGGCACGCTTCGCTTTGCCCACCCTACTTCGCTCTTGGCGCCTACGCCCCCACCAGCGCCTTCGCGGGCGTGGTGGCCTGCACCACGAGGCCGCGGGCGCGGGCGTCCATGACGCCGACGGCGCGCAATGCGAGCAGCGTCACCGTTTGCACGGCGTCGCGCAGCTTGGCGGGATCGTCGAGATTGTCGGGCGCGAGCGGCCCGACCAGCGACTCATGCAGCGCGCCGAGCAGCGCAGTGGCGGCGAGCGCGGTGTCCTGCGCCGGCAGGTGGCCGGCGCGCACCGCGGCATCGATCCGGGTGGCGATTTCGCCCGCAATCTCGCGCCGGCTGGCAAGCCGCGAGGCGGTGACGTCGACATCGACAGGCTCAGCCAGGATGCCCCAGGCGAGCTTGCGCTGCGACAGCACATGGACGGCAACCGTGGTGACCGCGGCGGCCAGCGCCGAGGACGGCCCCGGCGCAGCATCGGCCGCCCGGCGAATCGCGGCAAGCTCGTCGCGCGAGACCTCGGCGATCAGTTCGGAGATCAGATCGGCCTTGGACGGGAAATAGCGGTACACGGTTCCGGCCGCGACATGGGCGCGGACCGCAACCGGGGCGATCTGCACCGCGGCCATGCCGCCATCCGCCGCCGCCTCGCGTGCCGCAGCCAGAATGGCGCTGCGCCGGGCGGCCAGCCGCTTTACCACTTGATGGGTTCGCCGATAGACCATGGCGCGGTTCCCGTCCCCAGGCTCTCGCCGGCTCGGGATCGGCCGAACGAGACTTCACTATTTTGGGCGATCGAGCGCGGATCGCTGCAAAAGATGAACACCTATTCATGGCGTCTGGCAAGACGGATTTGTGCCGTCTGGAATGCACAAAAAGAAGGGGTCCCACCGCCGGGACCTTGGTTACTCCCAGCTTAACGCGCCGCCGTTCTGGTATTCGATCACGCGGGTCTCGAAGAAATTCTTCTCTTTCTTCAGGTCCATCGCCTCCGACATCCAGGGAAAGGGATTGTCGGCTTCATCGAATACCGGCGCGAGCCCGAGTTGGGCGCAACGGCGATTGGCGATGAAGTGCATGTAGGTTTCGCAGAGTGCCGCGTTCAATCCGAGAAAGCCGCGCGGCATGGTGTCCCGCCCATAGGCTGCTTCGAGCTCGGCCGCCGTCCGCACCATCTCGCGAATCTCCTCCTGGAACGCCTTCGTCCAAAGATGCGGATTCTCGATTCGGATCTGGTTGATGACATCGATGCCGAAGTTCAGGTGGATGGATTCATCGCGCAGGATGTACTGATACTGCTCGGCGATCCCGACCATTTTGTTGCGCCGGCCGAGCGAGAGGATCTGCGCGAAGCCGGTGTAGAACCACATGCCTTCGAAGATGACGTAGAAGGCGACGAGGTCGCGCAGGAACGCCTGGTCGGCTTCCGGCGTCCCGGTCCTGAAATCGGGATCGTCCAGATGCTGTGTATGCTTCAGAGCCCATGCCGCCTTGTCCGTGATCGAGGGCACCTCGCGGTACATGTTGAACAGCTCGCCTTCATCGAGCCCCAGGCTCTCGACGATGTACTGGAAAGTATGGGTGTGCACGGCCTCCTCGAATGCCTGCCGCAATAGATATTGCCGGCATTCCGGATTGGTCAGATGGCGATAGATCGCCAGCACGATGTTGTTGGCGACGAGGCTTTCGGACGCCGCGAAGAAGCCGAGATTGCGCTTGATCGCGCGGCGCTCGTCCTCAGTCAGGCCGTCGCGCGATTTCCACAGCGCGATGTCGGCCTGCATCGAGACTTCCGTCGGCATCCAGTGGTTGTTGCAGGCGGCAAGATATTTCTCCCACGCCCATTTGTATTTCAGCGGCAGCAACTGATTGACGTCGGCGCGGCAGTTGATCATCCGCTTGTCGTCGACCGAGACACGGCCGCCATGGCGATCGATGGCGCCGAGGCCGGTCTGGTTGCCGGCTGCGGCGAGGTTCATGACGGGGATGGCCGCGTGGCGCGCGGGCGCGGTGGGCTCTGACCAGTCGAGCATGGTGTTATTCCTTATTCCGCTGTTCACTGGCAGGCTTCGCATTCGGGATTGTCGATCGAGCAGGCGATGGCGCCGGACAAGTCCGGGGCGGTGGACATCGCCGGGGCAACTGTAACGGCGTTGAGCTTGCCGTCGGTGCCCTTCAGCGTCGACTTCTCGACATGGGTGGCGCTGCGCGAGCGCAGGTAATAGGTCGTCTTCAGGCCGCGCTGCCAGGCCAGGCGATACAGCGCATCGAGCTTCTTGCCGGAGGGGTTGGCGATATAGAGGTTGAGCGACTGCGACTGGTCGATCCATTTCTGCCGCCGCGCCGCCGCCTCGATCAGCCAGGCGCTGTCGATCTCGAACGCGGTCGCGTAGAGCGCCTTGACATCATCGGGGATGCGGTCGATCGCACCGAGACTGCCATCGAAATATTTGAGGTCGCTGACCATCACCTCGTCCCACAGCCCGCGCGCCTTGAGATCGCGGACCAGGAAGGCGTTCACGACCGTGAAGTCGCCGGACATGTTGGATTTGACATAGAGATTCTGGTAGGCGGGCTCGATCGACTGCGCCACGCCGCAGATGTTGGAGATGGTTGCCGTCGGCGCGATCGCCATCACGTTGGAATTGCGCATGCCGACCGTCTTGACGCGCTCGCGCAAGCCGTCCCAGTCCAGCGTGCGCGAGCGGTCCATCGCGACTTCACCGCGCGCTTCGGCAAGCAGCTCGATCGAATCGATCGGCAGGATGCCCTGGCTCCACAGCGATCCCTCGAACGACGGATAACGGCCGCGCTCGGCGGCGAGATCGACGGAAGCCGAGATCGCGTGATAGGCGATCGCCTCCATGCTGGTGTCGGCGAAGGTGACCGCCGCGTCGGACGCAAGCGGGATACGAAGCACATGCAGCGCATCCTGAAATCCCATCAACCCGAGGCCGACCGGCCGGTGCCGCAGGTTGGAGCGCCGTGCCTCGGGGATGGTGTAGAAATTGATGTCGATGACATTGTCGAGCATCCGCATCGCGGTCGCGACCGTCCGCTTCAGCCTGACCGAGTCGAGCCCGCGCTCGCCGATATGGTTGAGCAGGTTGATCGAACCGAGATTGCAGACCGCGGTCTCCTCGTCCGAAGTGTTGAGCGTGATCTCGGTGCAGAGATTGGAGGAATGGATCACGCCGACATGGCGCTGCGGCGAACGCAAATTGCAGGGGTCCTTGAAGGTGATCCAGGGATGCCCGGTTTCGAACAGCATGGTCAGCATCTTGCGCCAGAGATCGACCGCGCGGATCTTCTTGGATACGCGCATCTCGCCGCGCGCGGCCTTGTCTTCGTAGGACGCGTAGCGCTCGGCAAAAGCCTTGCCGTAGAGATCATGCAGATCGGGCGTCTCGTCCGGCGAGAACAGCGTCCATGCGCCATCGGCCTCGACGCGCTGCATGAAGAGATCGGGCACCCAGTTGGCGGTGTTCATGTCATGGGTGCGGCGACGATCGTCGCCCGTGTTCTTGCGCAGGTCCAAAAATTCTTCGACGTCGATGTGGCAGGTCTCGAGATAGGCGCAGACCGCGCCCTTGCGTTTTCCGCCCTGGTTGACGGCGATCGCGGTGTCGTTGGCAACTTTAAGGAACGGCACCACGCCCTGGCTCTCGCCATTGGTGCCCTTGATGTGCGCGCCAAGCCCACGCACGCGGGTCCAGTCATTACCGAGGCCGCCGGAATATTTGGCAAGCAGCGCGTTGTCCTTGATCGACTTGAAGATGCCGTCGAGATCATCAGGAACAGTGGTGAGAAAGCAGGACGACAGTTGCGGCCGCAGCGTGCCGGAATTGAACAGCGTCGGCGTCGACGCCATGAAGTCGAAGGAGGACAGGAGATTGTAGAACTCGATCGCGCGTGCCTCGCGGTCGATCTCGCGCAATGCCAGACCCATGGCGACACGCATGAAGAAGGCTTGCGGCAATTCGATCCGGTCGCCGCGGACATGCAGGAAATAGCGATCATAAAGCGTCTGCAAGCCGAGGAACTGGAACGCGAGATCGCGCTCCGGCTTCAGCGCCGCGGCGAGCTTGTTCAGGTCGAAGCGGCCGAGCTCGGGATCGAGCAATTCGGCGCGGATGCCGGCCTTGATGTAGACCGGGAAGTATTCGCCATAACGCACGGCCATGTCCGCCTGCGACGCAGTGGTTGGTGCGCCCTGCACGAAGGACAGCACTTCGGTGCGGAGCTTGTCGAGCAGCAGGCGCGCGCTGACATAGGCGTAATTCGGCTCCTGCTCAACCAGCGTGCGCGCCGCCATCACGCTGGCGAGCGCGAGTTCATCCTGGCTGATGCCGTCATACAGATTGCGCTGGATTTCTGCCACCACAGGCGCGGCATCGACGCCGTCGACCCCGGCGCAGGCCTCGCCGACGATCATCGCCAGCCGCGCATGGTCGAGCGGCACCTTGTTGCCGTCCGCGAGCGTGACGTGGATGATTGGGCCGGCCGCGGCCTTTGCTGATTTCGCGGCCTGCTGCTCGGCGCGCTGCCGCGCCCGCTCCTCGCGATAGAGCACGTAGGCGCGCGCCACCTTGTGATGGCCGCTGCGCATCAGCGCCAGTTCAACCTGGTCCTGGATGTCTTCGATATGAAAGGTGCGGCCTTCGCTCATCCGGCGTGACAGCGCGCCGACGACTTCGGCGGTCAATTCCTCGACCGCTTCGTGCACGCGGCGCGACGCTGCCGCCGTATGACCCTCGACCGCGAGGAAGGCCTTGGTCATTGCCACCGAGATCTTGCCGGCATCGAATTGCGACACCGTGCCGTTGCGGCGGATCACCTGCATCGGCAGCCGCGCCTCCGGCGCCGCGATCGATTCGGGGCGCAGGTGAATGAGAGACGACGCGGTGGCTTCGCGATCGAGAGAGAGTGACATCTTGCAGACCCCGTGATGTTTGTTGGGGCCGGATGCCGGAGGCGACGCTGCGTGATGATGCCGGCGGCGCACCGGCATGAGCCTGCAAGCGACCGCCGGGACACCCCGCCCGTGGACGTTATTTGCTGTCACGGCAGGTCTCCTGGCTCGCAGGTCGGCGTTACTCCCCGTCTTCCCAATGCGATGCCGCATCAGTGACGTCTAAAGTCGGGAGCAACTCACTGCTTACAGTTGCGGGGGCAGCGCCGGATTCTCGCGATAAATGCGCGATCACTGGCTTCCCTCTTAGCCACCATTCCTTGCGTCATGATGGACCGTGACAGCTACATCTGGTGCGATTTGTGGAATGGTGTCAATGGGACGTATGGGCGAAGCGCAAAAATTTCGGTCCATGCCGTCGATGCTGTGAACAACCGGCGCCACGCGCACGTGATGTCATCCGAGTTGACCTTCGCGCGATCTTGCCGGTAAGTGAACGCGTCGTGGTTCTTCGGAGAGATCTTTTCCGGAGCTAAGAGGGAAGCCGGTGTAAAGCCGGAGCTGCCCCCGCAACTGTAAGCGGCGAGCCGCGGTCCACAATTGCCACTGAAGCCTGCAAAGCTTCGGGAAGGCCGGACCGCAGCAACGACCCGCGAGCCAGGAGACCTGCCTCGACAACATACACGTCCTCGGGCGGGGTGTCCCGGTGGTGCGGTTGCGATTCCGTGCACACCTCGCGCAGGGAATCCAGACGTGTCACTACGGCCTTTGCCCCCAACTCATGGGGTTAAGCCAATGTCTTCCACTTCACTTGCTGTTGCATCTCTCGGAACGCCGCGGATCGGTCCGCGCCGTGAACTGAAATTCGCGCTGGAACGCTTTTGGTCCGGCGCATCGGACGAAAAGACGCTGATCGAAACCGGCATCGGGCTCCGTGCGGCCAATTGGGCGCGGCAGAAGAAGCTCGGCATCACCGTGATCCCGTCGAACGATTTTTCGTTCTACGATCAGGTGCTCGACACCTGCGCGATGGTCGGCGCGATCCCGGAAACCTATGGCTGGACCGGCGGCGCAGTGCCGCTTGCGACCTATTTCGCGATGGCACGCGGCACCAAGGCCGACGCGCATGACGAGGCCTGCGGACATGGCCATCACGCGCACGGCGTGGCGGCGCTCGAAATGACGAAATGGTTCGACACCAACTATCATTACATGGTGCCGGAGCTTCGCAAGAACCAGTATTTTGCGCTCGCCTCGCGCAAGCCGATCGAAGAGTATGAGGAGGCGAAGGCACTGGGTTATCAGACGCGTCCCGTGCTGATCGGCCCGGTCACGTTCCTGAAACTGGCCAAGTCCAAGGACGCGCATTTCGACACGCTGTCGCTGCTCGACAGGCTCTTGCCGGTCTACATCGAAGTGTTGCGCGAGCTCGCTGCCCGCGGCGCGGAATGGGTGCAGATCGACGAGCCCTGTCTCGCAACTGATCTGGATGCCGCAGCTCAGCAAGCCCTACGGCGCGCCTATTCCGGAATCGCCAAAGCAGTGCCGGACATCAGGATCATGCTGGCGACCTGCTTCGGCGGGCTCGGCGGCAATCGTGCGGTCGCGTTTGACCTTCCGGTCGCCGGCCTGCATCTCGATCTCGTGCGCGCGCCTGAACAGCTCGGCGATCTCATGGATGTTCCGAAGCAGCGCGTGCTGTCGCTCGGCGTGATCGACGGCCGGAATGTCTGGCGCGCGGATCTGAGCCGGATCCTCGATCAGCTCGAGCCCGTTGTCGCAAAGCTCGGCAAGGAACACGTCCAGATCGCGCCATCGTGCTCGCTGCTTCATGTGCCAATCGATCTCGCGCTGGAGACGAAGCTCGATCCCGAGGTGAAGACCTGGCTCTCATTCTCGGCGCAGAAGCTCGAAGAACTTGCCGCCCTCGGCGCGGCTCTTGGAAGTGGCCGGGCCCATGCGTCCGAAGCGATCCGAGCATCCGATGCCGCCGCGGCCGCGCGCAAGATCTCGCCGCGGATTCACGATGTGAAGGTTGCCCAGCGTCTCGCCGCCATCGATGACGGCACGCGCCATCGTGCCAGCCGGTTCGCCGAGCGCGTCGAGGTGCAGCGCGAGCGGTTCAACCTGCCGCGCTTCCCGACCACGACCATCGGCTCCTTCCCGCAGACGACCGATGTCAGGAACGCACGCGCCGCGCATGCCAAGGGCGCACTCAGCGATACCGCCTACAAGACCTATCTGCAGCATCAGACCGCGCGCGCCATCCGTTGGCAGGAGAATATCGGGCTCGACGTCCTGGTCCATGGCGAGTTCGAACGCAACGACATGGTGCAGTATTTTGGCGAGCAGCTTTCCGGCTTCGCCTTCACCGAACTCGGCTGGGTGCAGTCCTACGGCTCGCGCTGCGTCCGGCCGCCGATCCTCTACGGCGATGTCTCACGACCGCAGCCGATGACAGTCGAATGGTGGCAGTTCGCGCAGTCGCTGACGACGAAGCCGGTGAAGGCGATGTTGACGGGCCCCGTGACCATCCTGAACTGGTCGTTTGTCCGCGACGACCTGCCGCGCAGCGAAGTGTGCCGACAGATCGCGCTCGCTATTCGGGATGAGGTGCACGATCTCGAAGCGGCCGGCGCCGGCATGATCCAGATCGACGAGGCAGCGCTGCGGGAAGGCCTGCCGCTGCGCAGGTCGGAATGGAAGACCTATCTCGATTGGGCGGTCGACAGTTTCCGCATCTGCGCCTCCGGCGTGCAGGACGAAACCCAGATCCACACCCATATGTGCTACTCCGAGTTCAACGACATCATCGACGCCATCGCGGCGATGGACGCCGATGTCATCTCGATCGAGACCTCGCGCTCGAAGATGGAATTGCTCGACGCCTTCCGGAACTACCGCTACCCGAACGAAATCGGTCCCGGCGTCTACGACATCCATTCGCCGCGCGTGCCTGACATTGGCGAGATCACCGATCTCCTCAAGCTCGCAAGGCAACGGCTCTCCGACACCCAGCTCTGGATCAATCCCGACTGCGGCTTGAAGACCCGCAAGTGGGAGGAGGTGCGTCCGGCGCTCGCCAACATGGTCGCTGCGGCGCGCGAATTGCGGTCGCTTGCCTAGTATTGCCGCCCCGTCTCGTATCCTCCGGCGGCTCGAGAAGGAGAACCCCATGCGCTTCTGGATTCAATGCACGAGGTTCGAGACGGGGCAGCCCATCCACATCAACATCGCGCTCGTCGGCAGCATGTGGCGCGACGGCGAGCGCACCGTGCTTGCCTTCGTCGGCGGCGATGGCGAGAGGATCGATGTCGCCGAAACGCCGGAGCACATTCTGGCCGTGCATCTCGGCGCGCCCGGGAGGGCATGACGATATGCAGTCGGTTAATAACGTCATTGCGAGGAGCAAAGCGACGAAGCAATCCATTTCGCCGCTTGCGGAGGTATGGATTGCTTCGTCGCTTGCGCTCCTCGCAATGACGGTGTCGTCTTGGCGAAGGCCAGGACCCATAACCACCGATGCCTGTTGTGGAGCGAGCAAGCAGATACGGCTTTGCGCACCAGGAGCATCTGTGGTTGATGGGGTGGACGGCCCCCTACGGCATCAGTTGTGCCAGAATGAGGTTGTCGAAATCTCAAACGAGGGA
>NZ_JBEGDB010000618.1:0-1130 GCF_043638955.1 Bradyrhizobium sp. 31Argb
CCTGCCACCCGAAAACTTGCCGATCCTCGAATGGCTCGGTATCAAAACGTCAAAATCACTGTGATGAACCACTAGGGGGCGTATTCAAGTCAAAAGCCGTCTCACATCGCGGTGAGGATGTAGCCCGGGTGGAGCGATAGCGTCACCCGGGATCACTCGTCATCGCTGATGCAGTAGTCCCGGGTTGCGCTGCGCTCCACCCGGGCTACGAGAGCTACAAACTAGCGCGCGACGATCAGGCCCTTGCTGGTGACGACCACCCAGCGGCCGTCCTGGCGGCGGATCGCATCGACGCGGCCGAGGCCGGGGATGGGATCGCCGGCATAGACCTCGTAGAGGCCCCGGCGGCCCTCGATCAATGCGCCGCCATTGCTGACGTCGCGCAGCACCCAACCGTCCACGGTCGGCATGCGGCCGATTTCAGGCTTTGGAGCCGCGGCAGCCGCCGTGGTCGCCGGTGGCGTCACACTGCCGGTGACGTCCTTGACCGCGGCAGGTTGAGCCGCGGCAACCGGGGCCGGCGCGGCTGAAGCAGCCTTCAGCTTCTCGACGGTCTCGCTGAGCTTGGCGAGTTTCGCGGCCGGCTCGGCCTGCGCCTTCTCGAGCTTGTCGAGGCGATCGCTGGTCTTGCTGAACTGGCTCGTTCCCGTCTTGGAGGCGTGCTCGAGCCCGGCCTTGAGCGCGCCGACATCGGCATCGATGCGCGCGATCGAAGCTTCGAGCGCGGTGTCCTTCTGCGGAACGACTGCTGCTGCCGCCTCAGCGGGCTTCGTGTAATAGCCGAGACCTGCGGTAGCCAGCGCGCCGCCGATGGCGCCTGCCGCGGTCGCGAGTGCGACGACCGCCGCCATCGCGGCGAAGCGGCGATTGCCCGACGATGCCGGCTGCTCGTCGTTGACGGGCTTGGCGGCCACGCCTTCGTCGTCCCAGATGCGCTCGCCCGGCGACATGATCATGAGCTTGCCGGGAGTACGCGGCGGTTCTGCTGCGGCCGGCTCGATCCGGGTCGGCTCGACCTTGGGCGCTTCGGCCTTGATGGCTTCGAACTTGGGAGTGCGCATTGCCTCACCAAGGATGTTACCGGAGAACTGACCGTCAGGATTGGGGCGGCGATACCGAATCGGATCGGT
>NZ_JBEGDB010000619.1:0-1105 GCF_043638955.1 Bradyrhizobium sp. 31Argb
AAGGCTTCCTCCTAAAAGAAAGCCTTGAATCACGTTCAATCTGATTTGAGAATCCCAAGAGTCCACACGGCCTAGAAAGCCCCGCCACATCTCGTCCGGGCGAAGCATTCCGTCGTTGAACCATTCCTTGGCCGGGTTGGACTAACGTCCAGGCGGAAATTCTCCGTTCGCTGTGTCGAACGGACGGCAAAAGACGTTTCTGCGCTACCTCGGCTGTGAATGACAGCTATCAGCGGCGCCCGCCTCTTTATTGATCTCGGCCAGAAAATGCTGGCCCGAAAAACAGTCACCGCTAGTTACGGAGGAGATGCCATGACGGAGATCCGGCTGGCCTCGCTGCAGGGCGGGGCGATTGCGTTTGCAAGCGATGCGATAGATGCCTTTCGGCAAACATTGCGGGGCGATGTCTGCCTGCCCAACGAGCCGGGCTACGAGGAGGCACGCACGATCTGGAATGCGATGATCGACCGCCACCCGGGCGCAGTCGTACGCTGCAAAGGAGCTGCAGACATCATGCGCGCCGTGCGGTTTGCGCGCGACCACGGACTCTTGCTCGCCGTGCGTGGCGGCGGTCACAACATCGCGGGCAATGCCGTTTGTGAAGGCGGGCTGCTGATCGATCTTTCGCTGATGCGTTCGGTCCGGATCGATCCGCTTAACCGCACTGCGCGTGTAGAGCCAGGCGCAACGCTTGGCGAATTCGACAAGGAGGCGCAGGCTTTTGGCCTTGCCACCCCCCTCGGCATCAACTCGACGACTGGCGTTGCGGGATTAACGCTGGGCGGCGGCTTCGGCTGGCTCAGCCGCAAGTTGGGGCTTGCCGCTGATAACCTCATCTCGGCCGACGTGGTGACGGCCGACGGCGGACTCGTGCGGGCGAGCGAGGCCGAGGACGCTAACCTGCTCTGGGCGCTGCGCGGAGGCGGTGCCAATTTCGGCGCGGTGAGCTCGTTCGAGTTTCGCCTGCATCCGGTCGGCCCAATGGTGTTGGCTGGACTCATCATCCATCCCTTTGCACGGGCGAACGAGCGTGAGCGTCACGAGAGGATCGCCGTGCCCGGCCTTGACTTGCGCGGAATGCTTTGGATTGCCCGATCGGGGTGAT
>NZ_JBEGDB010000620.1:0-1096 GCF_043638955.1 Bradyrhizobium sp. 31Argb
AGGCTTCCTCCTAAAAGAAAGCCTTGAATCACGTTCAATCTGATTTGAGAATCCCAAGAGTCCACACGGCCTAGCGTCGAATCGCAAAGTCCTTCGATGCTCGCCGATATTCCCAATTGGCCTGCTCAAGTTCTGGTCGATCGAACTCTGCCTCGGGGTACCCGACGCACAAGTAGCCAATGAATTTCCAGGAGTCCGGTACTTCAAGAATCTCGTGGATGCTGGCTGGGTTCAGGATCGATACCCAGCCAACCCCGATGCCCTCTGCACGCGCGGCGAGCCACATCGAGCAGACCGCCGCGACGACGGAATATTCGGCCGTTTCCGGCATGGTTGCCCGCCCGAGGCCATGACCCACGTCGCCTGCGGTTTCCGCGAACACGGCCAGGTGTCCCGGCGCCTCTTCGAGGCCTGAGAGCTTGAGGGCCGCATATCGGGCTGCGCGTTCGCCCGAATAGGACTGCAAGGCATCAGCATTGCAGGTCTTGAAGTTTTCGATCACGGCCCGGCGTCTCGTCTCGTCCTCGACAATGACGAACCGCCAAGGCTGGCTCAGGCCGACCGAAGGGGAAAGGCAGGCAATCTCGATGAGCCGCTCGATGGCATCGCTCGGGAGTGGGTCAGGACGAAACCGCCGGACGTCGCGGCGCCACACGAACAGCTCGCGCAATTGCCGGCGAAAGGATTCGTCGAAGGAAACCATCAGGGCTCACGGTTCTGAATCGAATAGTGATGCGGGATCAGCAGCACGGCGATTTCGCCGATCTGTTCAAACGCGCCCAATCTGTCCCCCAATTTGTAGCGTTCCGACAGGTCAAAAACGGGTACAAACGTGGGCAATTTCGGCTAGCTTGGAGTGCATACGTTCGTGTTTCATCCTGTTGAGAGCGTAGGGTAAATCATTGAAATCGCAAGACTATCTCTTTTCTGTGGCGCCCATGATGGAATGGAGCGAGAGTTTCAAGAATCTCAATCGGTTAGAGCCCTGCGTGTGCACGACGTGTGCACTGAGAGATCAACGCATTGCCTCACCAAGGATGTTACCGGAGAACTGACCGTCAGGATTGGGGCGGCGATACCGAATCGGATCGGTGTC
>NZ_JBEGDB010000621.1:0-1088 GCF_043638955.1 Bradyrhizobium sp. 31Argb
AGAAAGGGATCAGGAGCGGTCAGT
The DNA here is from genome assembly GCF_043638955.1 of Bradyrhizobium sp. 31Argb. NCBI lineage: Bacteria > Pseudomonadati > Pseudomonadota > Alphaproteobacteria > Hyphomicrobiales > Nitrobacteraceae > Bradyrhizobium > Bradyrhizobium sp. 31Argb. The sequence goes on from NZ_JBEGDB010000621.1 coordinate 25, forward strand.
TTCCAACTAACAAACCGGTTCAAGCGGTCCCGCTCCGCGGGTCCATTTCAGGTGCCCTTCCGTGTCACGCTGCAGCCGAACGGAGCTGCGGTGTTTGAGGCCCCGGCCGGTCAGGGCGAAGCATCGCCGGCCGAGACATCTGAGGACGTTCGGAAGCTGTTGTGACAAAGCCACCCCGATCCGCCCTGCCTCTGCCTAGGTATGTGGAGCGCAAGCCGCTCAGGAGCGGCGGGTGGGGTTATTTCTTCCACGTGCCATCGTGGGCCAAGAAGGCGGGCTGCACGGTGCAGAGCGAAGCGCTTGGTGCAGACTATGCTGCGGCGGTCTCTCGATGTGAGACCATCCTATTGCCCACCTTCGATGCATGGCGAACCGGCAGCGCGAGCATCTCTCCTACAACGTCGCAAGCCGCGGCCGCACCTGGAACACTCGATTGGGTGTTTGCGGAATACCGTTCCGACCGTCGCTACACCAAGCTCGACCCAAAGCGCAATCACGAAGTAGGATTCAAGCTGGTCGGCGGCTACATTCTGAAGGATGGCAAGCCCCTTGGCGAGAAACGCTTGACTGCGATCGATACAGCCCTAGCCGACGATCTCTATGAGAAGCTGCTGGTCCTCAAGGTCGCCAAGGATGGCGTGGTTGTTGAGCGGGAGCGTCGCACCACAGTCAATCTGCGGTCGCGCTTGGAACATCTGCGCGCGACGCAATCCTGGTAAGGTGCCGCTGGTCAATCCGTTCGCCAAGATGGGTCTGCAGGGCTCAAGCCGCGAGTCACCGACCGCGACCTATGAGGAGCTGGTCACGTTCCGCGCCAAGGCGGTGGAGCTTGGCCTGTCATCGCTGGCGACTGCTGCCCTGATCGCATGGGAATGGCTGCAGCGAGAGACCGACATATTCGCGACGTTCGACGTCTCTCACTATCGACCGAAAGAGCACCCCAACATGGTGCGCGTGATCGATGAAAAGACGCGCGCGGAAAGCTGGGGAGCTATGCGGAATTTTGGGTGATGAGGTGATCAGGCGGCGTGGTTTGCCGGCATTTGGATGACCTCGATGCCGTC
>NZ_JBEGDB010000622.1:0-1076 GCF_043638955.1 Bradyrhizobium sp. 31Argb
CACTTTGGCGTAGAGCTCACCAGGCCGCCGCCCAGCGCGCGCACTTCAAAACAAAAAGACAACTGTAATGCTAGACCCTTCGCTGGAAGTGTCGCTGAAGTTCGCCAGCGGCACTGAGGGAAGCCTGAGCCTCAATACCATTCTCACAACGCTCAAAGAGAAAACCACGGATCCAGCGACCTTGGCGGCGATTGGATTGGTGGTGCTCAGCTGGTTCGGAACAGACATTCGCCAGTACATAATGACGCAGAGCCTCGACGCAGCTTTCAAAACCGAAAAGAAACTTTCACCCGAAGGAGATCGAGCAAATTAGCCAAGCCGTCATGAAGGCGCTTGAGGGGAAAGTCGCTGAACGGAATGTGCAGCAGGTCTATCGGGAATTGGAAAAGGATCCGGCGGTGAAGGGTGTGGGCGCAACGCGCGAGCCGGGCACCAAACCTGCCATGATCGTGCCTAGGTCGGAGTTTCCGCGGCACATTGCCTCACTTGAAGAGGAAACCATCGCGGAAAAGCGCACACGCGAAGAGCCTGAGCGAGTGACGCTAATCAGCCCGGTGCTTTTGCCTGGGGATCGCCGTTGGCGCTTCTCATCTCATGAAGGCGAGTTTGGCGCCCCCATCAAAGATGAAACGTTCTTGAACGATGTGCTTCACGGAAGACATCCGATAGTTATGCGCACAGGCATTGAAATGGATGTGATCCTCCAAACGAAGGAGGAAAAAGAGAATGGAGTATGGGTGGTGAAGGAGAGGAACGTGTTGAAGGTGATCAATACGTCGCCAGCTCCAACGCAGCAGGTGCTAGGGCTTCCGAAAGCGGCGATAAAGCCCGACGACGACCAAGGTGAGGACTAGCAAAGCGGTAAGCCACGCGACCGGCCTGCCCAAGTGATCCCGCAAATAACTCAGCAAGAACCACGCGATGGCACCCGCGATAGCGAGCTCTAAAAGTTTGAGCACTTGGTTCCCGAGCAGCGCCATGACCTGTTTGCAATACCAAAACTAGTGGTCTATCACAGTGATTTTGACTCTTTGGGGGTGGCTGGATAGGCGCGGCCGAGTTTGGCGCGAGCTTTG
>NZ_JBEGDB010000623.1:0-1066 GCF_043638955.1 Bradyrhizobium sp. 31Argb
GGTCTTGTAAAGACGATTCACCATCCGCGAATCGTACCTCAACTTCCCGAAATCCGCGAAATTCTTGCCCAGCCTCTGCGCTTCACCCGGGCTACGGTTCGCCGCGAACGATCAGTTCACCCGAGTCCAGGTCTGGCCGCCGCAGAACATGCCGCCGAAGGCGCAGCCCTGCACACGCAGGGTGTCGGAGCCCTTGAGCGCGATTGTCGAGTCATAGGTACTGCCGCTGTTCGGATCGAGGATGCGGCCGCTCCATTTGTCCTTGCTGGGCTTCATGTTGAGCAGGACCTGCTCGCCGTTCTGGTTCGACTGCTCGTCGACGGCATAGCCGCAGAGGTTGGCGCCGCACTGCTCGATGCGGACCTTGCCTTCCTTCTCCTCCGTCAGCCACACGCCGATCGGCGAATTGGCTTGCGCTGCCGCCGCTGGTGTCACGGGCTTCGCGACCGGCGCTGGAGTGGCTGTGGCGACCGTCGGAGCCGGGGCCGGAGGCGCAGCGGGCACCGCGGTCTGCTGGGTCTGCGGTGCCGGTGCGTTCGGCGCAACGGCTGCTGTCGCGGTCGAGGGTTCGGTGGAGGCCGCAGCCGGAGGCGGCGCAGCAGGAACGGGCGGCGGGGCGGCCGGTGCTGCGGCTTGCCCGGACTGAGCGGGAGCCGCCGGAGCTGGCGCGGATTGCGAATCGGTTTTCGCTTCCTGCGATTTCTGCTTGCGAGTGCCTTCCTCGCTCTTGGCGCGCTTGGATTTGCGGCCGGTATTGTCGTAGACGCCGGGGATCTGGACGGTGCCGCGATCGGGGTCGATGCGGATGGTGTGGCCACCATATTCGAAGGTGTACTGGGCCTGCGCTGCGGTGCTTGCGAGCAAAAGCGCAGCGATAGCCAGAAGCTTCTTCATGATGACCTCCAGAACGGGAATCCCCGGTCAGCGAAGCTACACATCAGCAACCTGATGCAACGTGACCTAGATCACTTTCAAAACGTAAGTCGTGTGCTAGTGGTCTATCACAGTGATTTTGACTCTTTGGGGGTGGCTGGATAGGCGCGGCCGAGTTTGGCGCGAGCTTTGT
>NZ_JBEGDB010000624.1:0-1064 GCF_043638955.1 Bradyrhizobium sp. 31Argb
CGTGGCTGAAGCGCCCCTGCGCCGTCAGCCTGTCCGTGCGCTTGGCTTGCGGAACATAGGCGATGATCCCGGCGTCCTCGCAAGCCTTCAACTGCGCCCCGTTGTAGTAGCCGGTATCGGCCAGCGCCTGCAGCGTCTCGACGCCCAGGACCTCCTTTGCCGCCATCGCCGTCGGATGGAGCTGGCCGCTGTCGTTGCCATCATTGACGACGTCGCTGGCGACGATGAGTTTGTGCTTGGCGTCAACGGCGATCTGCACGTTGTAGCCGGCAACGCGCTGGCCGCTCTTTGCGAGCAGCCGGGCGTCGGCGTCCGTCGTCGACAACTGCGTCTGGCCGCTCCGTTCCAGCTCGGTGAGATCGGCCTTGGCCTGTGCGCGCCGTTCCATCAGCGCGGTGAATTTGTCCGCGATGTCGCCGCCGTCCCCCTTGCCGCCGTCGCCTCCATCGCAGGACGGCTTCGCCTCGGTGGCGTCGTTGGCCTCCAGCGCCTCGCCATAGGCCTCAATGTCGCGCTCGATCGCCGCCAGCTGCTCCGTCAGCCGCTTGCGCGTCTTGATGCTGCCCTTGCTGGCATCGCCATGGAAAAACGCCCCATCGATCGCCACCAGTTCGCCGCCCAAAAGCGAAAGCGCACGCGCCAACACCACGAACTCCCGGTTCGCCGCCTTCAACGCAGCCCAGTTCTCCTTGCGGAAATTGGCGATCGTCCGGTAGCCGGGCACAAGCCCCTTCAGCAGCCACATCAGCTCCAGATTGCGCCCCGCTTCCTGCTCCAGACGACGCGAGGAGCGGACCCGGTTGAGGTAGCCGTAAAGATAAAGCTTCAACAGGTCGGCCGGATCGTAGCTCGGCTGGCCCGCTCCCCCGCCGCCCCTGCTATGCCGGAAGCCCAGCCGCTCCAAGTCCAGCGTACAAACATACGCCTCAATCGCCCGCACCGGATTGTCCGGCCCCACATAGTCCTCAATCCGCGCCGGCAGAAGGCTGAGCTGATCCCGATCCACGCCGGTCTTGTAAAGACGATTCACCATCCGCGAATCGTACCTCAACTTCCCGAAATCC
>NZ_JBEGDB010000625.1:0-1062 GCF_043638955.1 Bradyrhizobium sp. 31Argb
AAATTCTCGTGGCGATCGATCCAGTCGCCGCTGACGAGCTTGGCGAAGACGGCCCGGTCGATCCCCCGCGGCGTGCGCAAATCGACGTCCTCCACGCAGGCATTCTGGCGGAGCGCGGCCAGCTTGAGGCGCGTGGTGAGCCGCCTGGTGTCGCGTTCCGCGGCTTCCCGGTCGACCAGCAGGCCGATGCGATCTTCGAACGGCAAGGCTTCGAGATCAGGTGATCGGCGCTGCTCCTCGAAGGCCTTGGCCATGCCGCTCAAGCCGAGCTCGATCAGGCGTTCGTGGGTGGGATGGTTGAGCATACAGGTCTCCTTGGCTTCAGTGGAAATAATCCCGGCCGCGGATGTTGCCGTGGCGCAGGGGTTGGGGTTCGGAGGGCTCGTCGAGAAAGGTGCGATCCAGGCCGTTCTGGAGGATGGAGCGGATCGAGGCGACGGATCGCGCCTTGATCAGAATGCCGCGCCGGCAGGCCGCGTCGACGCGCTCGGCGCTGTAGCTTTTGGCCAGCGACAGAATGCCGAGGCAGGTGCGAAAGCCTTGCTCGGGATGCGGCCGGGCCGCGATCACGGCCTGGAAGAAGGCGGCGGTCGACGGACCGATCCGCTCACCGGCGGCGATCACTCTGGCGGGCGTCCATTGGCCGTAGCGCCGATGGGCGCTGGGCATGTGGTCGGCGATGGTGGTGTGGCCCCGCCGGTTGGGCGCGCGAGCGTGGCTGGCAATCCTGCGGCCGTTGTGGAAGATCTCGACCGTCCTGTCGTCAATGCGCGCATCGACGAGCTCACGGATGAGCCGATACGGCGTGGAATACCAGTGTCCGTCGATCTCGATATGATAGTCGGGGCCGACCCGACAGCGCTTCCAGTGCGCGAAAGCGTAAGCCTGGTCCGGCAGCTTTGTGAGCTTGGGCTTGTCGAGTTCGGCGAACAGTTCGGCGCGGCTGGCGCCAAAGTCGCGCATCTGTCGGGCATTGAGTTCGACGACGAGGATTTTGATGGCTGCGTTCAGCTCCGCCAACGAAAAGAAGCGTTGGTTGCGCAGCCGCGCCAGAATCCATCG
>NZ_JBEGDB010000626.1:0-1046 GCF_043638955.1 Bradyrhizobium sp. 31Argb
TGTCCGTCGTCAGATAATTTGAGACAGATCAAGCTTTTCGAGAAGGGAGGCTCTGGCTCATCAGGGGTTAGAGTTTAAGCGGCCTGCAGCTGATGCTGCAAGCGGCGGTTTGCGATAGTGACAAGCTTGATGCGTTTGCGTTCTGCAAGGATCGCTTCCGCCCTGCCGAAGTAGACATCGGCAGGTGTGAGGTTGTCGATGCTCTCATGATAGCGGACGTGGTTGTAGTGTTCGACGAAGGCGCGTACCTGCCGTTCGAGATCGCCAGGCAGGTAGTAATTGCTGAGCAGAATGCGGTTCTTCAGAGTCTGATGCCAGCGCTCGATCTTTCCCTGGGTCTGAGGATGATATGGAGCGCCGCGCACATGCTGCATGCCCTTATGGTCGAGCCACTTGGCCAGATCGTCCGCGACGTAACTCGAACCATTGTCGCTGAGGAGCCTCGGCCGGTGCGCGACGGTGATGTGGTCAAGGCCGGAGGCCGCGAGTGCCTGGTCGAGCGTGGCCGTGACGTCGGAGGCGCACATCGTGGGACCAAGCCTCCAGGCCACGATGTAACGCGAGAAGTCGTCGAGCACGGTCGACAGGTAGTACCAGCCCCAGCCGGTGATCTTGAGGTAGGTAAAGTCGGTCTGCCAGAGCTGGTTGATGGCGGTGGTCTTGTCCTTGAACTCGTTCGCCGCCTTGATCACCACATAAGCCGGGCTGGTGATGAGGTCATGTGCCTTCAGCAGCCGATAGACCGACGCCTCGGAGACAAAATACTTCCGTTCGTCGGTGAAGCGCACGGCCAGTTCGCGCGGCGACAGCTCCGGAAGCTCCAGCGCTAAATCAATGATCTGGCCCCGCACATCGTCGGGGATGCGATTCCAGACCCGGTCAGGTCGGGACCGATGATCGGCCAGCGCTTCAATGCCACCCTCACAGTAGCGATCATACCATCTATAAAACGTGGCGCGTGGGATCCCGAGCTTGTCCAGCGTGCGCTTGGCCGGCAGATGCGACTGCTCGACCAACTGGATGATCTCGGCCTTCTCGGACGCAGG
>NZ_JBEGDB010000627.1:0-1041 GCF_043638955.1 Bradyrhizobium sp. 31Argb
CGCGCGAAACTACTTCGCCGTCGTCGCCATTGCCGCCACTCTGCTCTGGATAAGGTAACTGTCCACACGGCCTAGTGAATCTCGGCCGAGCGCTTCAGCGCTTCCTTCAGCTTCTCGAGCGAGAAGTCCGGGCTGCGTGCGATCTCGAGGATCGGCGTTTCGCGACGCGCGCAGAGTTCGGCAGCATCCGGCAGCTTGGCGGCGACATCGATCGGGATCACGATCGCGCCGTGGCTGTCGGCATGGATAAGATCGTCGGAGCGCACGGTCATGCCGGCAACCCGCACCTCGCCGCCGAAGCTCTCGGCATGCACCCAGGCATGCGACGGGCCGATCGATCCTGCGAGCGCCTGGAAGCCCGGCGCCCATTGCGGGATGTCGCGGATCGAGCCGTCGGTGATCACGCCGAGACAGCCGAGCGCCTTATGCACGTTGCTCTGCACCTCGCCCCAGAACGCGCCATAGCCGACATCGGCGCCATCGATATCCTGGATCACGGCGATGCGCGGACCAAAGCCGGTGCCGACATATTCGTAATATTCGATGCGGCGCTTGGCCTGCTCGGCTGCCGGCAGACCGGATTGAAGGACGGAACGGATCGTGACCGTGCGGGCATAGCCGACGATCGGCGGCAGGTCCGGAAACGGGCAGACCAGCGGCTTGGTGGTGTAGCCGATCAACCGCCGTTCCGGGGCGACGATCTCCATCGCGTTGCAGATCGTCGGCGTGTCATAGCGCGCCAAGGCTTCGAGCACGGACGCGGACAGCGGGGCGGCGACGGCTTTATTCACGGCGTTTCTCCTGGCAAATGGACGCTTCTTGGCGAGACGATCTTGGCCCATGCCTATAGCCGAGATCGGCCGTGAACCCAACCAAGCTTCCGCTCATGGCTGATATTTGGGGGAAGCCAACTCTCGCCCCTCACGGTGAGGAGGCGCGTCTTCGCGCCGTCTCGAACCATGAGGGTCTAGGCCGTGTGGACAGTTACCTTATCCAGAGCAGAGTGGCGGCAATGGCGACGACGGCGAAGTAGTTTCGCGC